>NZ_VPDK01000011.1:0-92682 GCF_013417725.1 Acinetobacter sp. YH12233 | reverse complement strand
ACTTTCAACTTTTGCCAGTGTTGATCTGTCAGCATGGTACGAGGCATAGCGAATAGTAAAATTGGGTTTGGCGATTTGATTTTACTACTTCGCTATTTTTTTAAGCTAAAAGTGTCAACACACCCTATTTATCATAATCGTTAAAATAGAAAATTCTCCTGCAATTTATCGGTTTTCTATGTCCGAACCAATCTTCCTCCAAGGCCCTGCTGGCCAACTTGAGGTTTTTGTGGATTATCCTCAGGGTGAAGTGAAAGGATTCGCGATTGTTTGTCATCCCCATCCATTACAAGGTGGCACACCACAACATAAGGTTCCGGTGTTACTGGCACAAATGTTTTTAGAGCGTGGTTGTGTTGTCTATCGTCCAAGTTTCCGTGGTTCTGGTCAAAGTGCCGGTCTGCATGATGAAGGCTTTGGTGAAACGGATGATATACTTGAAGTCATTAAATATGCGCGTCGCCAACATATTGGCCTGCCTTTCTTTGCAGGTGGTTTCAGTTTTGGCGCACATGTCATGGCCAAGTGTTACGCTGCCCTGCCCGTTGAACTGCAACCTTCAAAAGTGATTTTGTGTGGTCTACCGACTGCAACCGTAGCTGGCCTACGTCACTATGTTACTCCACAGATCAAAGGTGATATTTTATTTATCCATGGTGAAGCGGATGATGTCACGCTTTTATCCGACATGATTGAATGGGCCAAGCCTCAACGTCATCTGGTCACGATCTTGCCTGGCGCAAATCATTTCTTTACCGGTTATTTAAAACAGCTTCGGATTGCGATGAGCCGTTTCCTCGCATTAAGCTGATCAAAAAAACCTCATCGAATGATGAGGTTTTTTTATTCAGAAATAAAATCTTTAGCATGAATTTCATAAATTACAGCCCGATATTTAGGCTTATCTAGGTGGCTAGTAACTTTCCCACCCAAACGTTCTGCAATTTTTCGGCTAGCCCAGTTTTCTTCTGCTACTGGATAGCTCAAAGCTTTAATCCCTAATGTATTGAAAGCATAGTTCACAATACAACGTACTGCCTCATGTCCATAATGATGACCATGCACCGTTTCACGAATCCAGATGCCCACTTCAGGTATTTCATCATGCAGTCGATGTAAACCACATAGTCCGATAAATTCATGTCTTTCAATATGACGGATCACAAAGATATATTCTTTATGATCAGCCATATTGTTTAGCCAGTTTTGCCAGACTGTTGCAAATATCTGTTCAGATTCCGGTGCATCCCATGCCATAAAACGGGTCAGACTCGGGGTAATCGAGGCATAGGCTTCCGCAGCATCAGATGGCTTAAAATAATCTAAAACAAGACGTTCACTTTGTAGTATGGGCAAAACCCTTTGCATTTGTTGAACTAGTTCTTCCACTCAAACTCACTAAAACTTTCTTGTTCTTTCAGCGATGCTTCAACAGCTTGTGCCAACTGATTTAATAAACTTTGTTCTGTAATCCGGTCCAGCCAGTCCTGTTCTTCATCCGGATAAGAAGCAATTTCACAAATCAGGTGCCCTTCCTGGTCTCGTGTCTCACAGCTCACTGATAATGGCAACTCATGTTCATCGACACTTACGGCCACTTGTGCACCACTTTGCGCCAAAGTCTTAAAGCCATATTTACCGAGCTCTTCCGTCAGCAGATGTGCCACATATTCCTGAGTCTGCTGACTGCCCTGTAATTGTTGCTGGCTCTGAGGATTGGCCATAAATTTTAATTTTCGCATTGCTACATCCAAATGGCTTTTTTGTTGTATGGTTTTAGCATAAGCCAATATAAACAAAACAGCCAAGCAAAAGCTTGGCTGTTTCATGTAAATTTTAGAATTATTCTGTCACTTCAATCGCCAGACCAGCTTGAGAAGTCAGTTCAGTGAAGGTTGGGAAACTGGTTGCGACAGTTTCAGTCCCAACAATCTTAATTTCACCTGAGTTACGCAGACCTGCGATTGAGAAGCTCATGGCAATACGATGATCATGATGCGATTCAATTTCACCACCGGTAAAGATTGGTGACCAGTCACCTGCCTTGCCCTTACCTTCAATGATAATGCCATCATCAGTTGGCGTACAATCAATGCCCATGGTTTTCAGACCATCTGCCATCACCTGAATACGATCCGATTCTTTGACACGCAGCTCAGCAGCACCAGTTAGAATCGTTTGGCCTTCAGCACAAGCTGCCGCGATAAACAATGCCGGGAATTCATCAATTGCTAGTGGCACTTGGTCTTCCGGCATATGAATGCCTTTTAAGGTACGTGTACCACGGATACGAATATCCGCGATCGGTTCACCGCCCGCAATACGTTCATTTTCAACAGCGATGTCGGCTCCCATCTGTTTCAGGATTTCGACGACACCAGTACGGGTTGGGTTAATGCCTACCGCTTCCAAAGTCACGTCAGCATTTTCAGTAATCGCTGCACCGACCATAAAGAAAGCAGCAGAAGAAATATCCGATGGGACTTGAATATTGGTACCCACCAGTTTGCCGCCACCTTGCAGGGAAATACGGTTAGCTTCAGTTTTTACGTCATAACCAAACGCACGCAACATACGTTCAGTATGGTCACGGGTGGGTTCAGGTTCAGTCACTAAAGTTTCGCCCTCAGCCCAAAGACCCGCTAGCAAAATCCCAGACTTCACCTGAGCCGATGCCATTGGCAAGTCGTATTGAATACCTTTCAGGTTTTGATTACCGGTAATCGATACTGGTGGTGTACCACGTTCACCCGTAGTTTGAATCTGTGCACCCATCAAACGTAATGGTTTAGCAATACGCTCCATTGGACGTTTAGATAGTGAAGCATCGCCAGTCATTACAGAATCAAATTTCTGTGCTGACAGTATGCCAGACAGCAGACGCATCGAAGTACCCGAGTTGCCCATGTAAAGCGCAGATTTTGGTGCTTTCAGACCATGCATACCCACGCCATGAATGGTCACTTCGCCATTCTTAGGACCTTCAATACTTACGCCCATGTCACGGAAGGCTTGCAGCGTCGCAAGCGCATCTTCACCCTCAAGGAAACCCGTTACATGCGTTGTGCCTTCAGCGATGGCACCAAACATGATGGAACGGTGTGACACAGATTTGTCACCTGGCACGGTAAATTTACCCTGGAACGTCTTGGCACCTGGTTGAATGGTAAATTGTTGTGTCACTTTATTTTTCTCCATGAGAGGTTTCTTGGCGAGCATATGATTGAAGTGCTGACGCGCAGCCTGCGCATGCCCTAATAAGCCCATTAAGGCTTGTGAATCTTCATCTTCAATCAGCTTGCGGATAATCGCGAGTTGAGCTTCAAAGCCGTCCACGGCATTGAGAATCGCCTTTTTATTGGCAAAAAAGATGTCATGCCACATTTGTGGATCACTGGCGGCAATACGCGAGAAGTCGCGAAAGCCACCGGCAGCATAACGAAAAATATCCAGATTGTCTTCGCGTTTGGCCAGTTGTTCGACCAGGTTGAAGGCCATCAGATGCGGAAGATGACTGGTATGGGCCAGCACTTCATCGTGCTTTTCCACATCCATACAAATCACTTCCGCTTTGGCCGCTTGCCACAGTTGAATCAGTTTATCGACCGCCCATTGTCCGCTGCTTGGCAACGGTGTCAAAATTACCTTGTGATTAGCGAACAGATCCACCTTACCCGCATGCACCCCGGTATGTTCAGCACCCGCAATCGGATGCCCTGGCACAAAACCGGCTGGTAGATTTTCACCAAATACGGCTTTGGCTGCTTCTACCACATTACCCTTGGTACTACCCACATCGGTGATAATGGCGCCCTCAGCCAGATATGGCTTGACGGTTTCCAATACCTTTTGCGTTGCACGAACAGGTAAAGCCAGCACCACCATGTCTGCCCCTTTAACAGCTTCTACGGGATCTGCATAGCCGTGGGAAATCAGACCGAGTGCCTTGGCATCTTCCAAAGTTTTTTGTGAGCGGGTCGATGCCACGATGTCATTGGCTAAATGCTCGGCCTTAATGACACGCGCCAGGCTTGAACCAATCAGTCCAAGTCCGATAAAGGCAACTTTTTCAAACAGTGGCTGCGACATAACTTACGCTTTCGCCTCTAAGCCAAGTACTTTACCTAATGCAGCAAGGAATTTGGCATTTTCAGCTTCAGTACCAATCGATACACGCAGGTGGTTTGGAATACCCACTGGACGTACGATCACGCCTTCTTTCAACAACTTGTTAAATGTTTCAGCTGGATCAGCCTGTACATCAACCAAGATGAAGTTTGCGCGTGAAGGTACATAGTTCAGGCCTAAAGCTTTGAAGCCGGCTTCTAGCTGTGCCATACCTGCTTTATTTACTTCACGAGATTTCTCGATGAATGCTTCGTCTTTCAGTGCAGCCACCGCAGCAACCATCGCCAAGTGGTTCACGTTAAATGGCTGACGGATACGGTTCAGGTAATCAGTCACTTCAACAGAAGCCAGGGCAAAACCAACACGCAGTGCAGCCAAACCATAGCACTTAGACAGCGTACGGCTGACAATCAGGTTTGGATACTGTTTCAGGAATTTTAGGCTATTGAAGTTCTCTGGGAAATATTCCACATAAGCTTCGTCCAGTACCACGATCACATTCGCAGGCACTTTCTGCATAAATGCTTCAAATTCAGCTTCTTCGAACCAGGTGCCTGTCGGGTTGTTCGGATTGGCAATAAAGATCAGTTTGGTGTTGTCTTTTACCGCAGCCGCCATCGCTTCAAGGTCATGCGAAAAACCTTTTGCTGGCACTTCAATTGCTTCGGCATTAATCGCTTGAGTTACCAGTGCATATACCGCAAACGCGTGCTGGCTATACACCACAGAATCTTTTTCAGAAACAAATGCGCGGGCAAATATTTCAAGTAAGTCGTTTGAACCATTACCCAAAGTAATCTGGTTATGATCAAAACCGAATTGTGTCTTGATCTGATCTTTCAGGATAAAGCCACCGCCATCAGGATAACGGCCAATTTCCGCCAGTTCCGCAGCCACTGCTTCTTTGACTTTATCTGAACAGCCCAGCGGGTTTTCATTTGAAGCCAGTTTCACGATATCAGTGATGCCCAACTCACGCTCAAGTTCACTGATCGGTTTACCTGGTTGATATGGCTTTAATTTAGAGATGCCTTCATTGGCTGGGACAAACGACATTTTATACTTCCGATTTACAGATGAAACAGTGGTTAGCACCCTCGCACTAACCACGAAAGGCTGCTTTTATAAAACAGCTGCAGGATATGAACCAAGCACGCGGACTTCTTTCACAAACGGACGAATTTCTTCGATCGCAGCTTTAACATTTTCCTGCTCAATATGACCTTCAAGATCGATAAAGAATACATAAGCCCATTTTTCAGGAAGTGCAGGTCGAGTTTCAATACTGGTTAGACTAATGTTGTGTTTGGCAAATGGAGCTAAAATTTCCAGCAATGCACCGGCACGGTCATGCGCAGACACCAATAATGAAGTTTTATCATTACCGCTTTGTGGCACTTTCTCGCGACCAATCACCAGGAAGCGTGTTGTGTTCTCTGGATTGTCCTCAATATTGCTGTGCATAATCTCAAGATTATAGATATTCGCAGCAATTTCAGAAGCAATCGCAGCAGAATGCCATTCATTCTGAATACGGCGCGCAGCTTCAGCATTTGAACTGAGTGCCACACGTTCTACACCTGGATAATGGGCATCCAGCCATTTACGGCATTGAGCCAGAGTCTGCTGGTGTGCATAGATCTGTTTAATACTGTCCTTACGGGTATTTTCAGAGATCAGGAACTGGTGATGAATAGGTAATTCTACTTCGCCAATCACATTCAGATGCGAAGTCTTGAAACAGTCTAAAGTGTGGTTCACTACCCCTTCAGAGGAGTTTTCAACAGGCACCAGACCATAATGTGCACTGCCCGCTTCTACTTCACGGAACACTTCATCAATGGTGGGTAATGGACGAACCACAGCATCATGACCAAAATGTTTCAATACTGCTGAGTGTGTGTAGGTACCGACAGGTCCCAAGAACGCAATACTTTGCGGTGCTTCAAGCGCCAAACAAGCCGACATGATCTCGCGGAACAGACGTGCCATCGTCGTATCTGACAATGGTCCTTCATTGCGCTCCATAACATTGCGCAAAACCTGTGCTTCACGTTCCGGACGGTAAAACAGCGGATTTTCTTCAGATGCGAATTTCGCTTTTGCTACAGCCTCAGCCAAACGTGCACGACGGTTAATCAATTGCTGGATTTGTTGATCAACTGAATCGATATCTTCACGAATTTTAGCCAAATCTAAAGAAGCCGTTGTGTTTTGATCGTCGTTGATCATCGTGATGTCGCCCTTCATAAACCTTATCTGTGCAGTATAACAATTAGTGCGCTGCAAATGTTACACAATATAACTTTAGTAGATTAATTCTTAAAAACAGGGATTTGATTTTAACCGTTCATCGCTTTAGTCATATCTGGTAACATTTCTTTCAGCATTTTCGCATCTTTTACATTATCAAATTGTAAACTTTGCCCGCCCATCTTAACTGATTTTTATCAAGATGAAATATCACTATTTCTTAATCTACATAACGATTTTAAGCATAAGAAAATAAAAATAAAGCCATCTCGATTCCTCTAGTTTAACTACTTAAAATCTGAGTGACAGTTCACAATAAAATGCACATAGAAAACTGTTTTTTTGGTCATTTTACTTTGATTTAATTGAATTTTTTACACTAAATCACTATTTGGTTACAAAGCAGAGACGTTTTTTAAACCTTAAATCGCTAGTCTAATTTAAAACTATATTGGGGGTGCCTATAATGCCAAAAAGAATAGCGGTACTTGTAACGAATAATTTTGAAGATCTTGAATATACTGAGCCTGTTGCAGCCTTACTTGCTGCAGAGCACAGTGTCTGTAATATTGAACTGCATGCCGGAAAAGTCGTACATGGACTACATGGCCAGTCGAGTGTAATCATTGATCGGGGAATTGATCATATCAGTATTGATGATTTTGATGCCCTACTCATTCCAGGCGGTGAATCACCAGTGTCCCTCGCCAACGATACGCGAGTCTTACATTTCATTCAGGCTTTTAATGAGGCCAAAAAGACCATTTTTAGTCTTTGTGACGCATCTTTATTACTCAGTGAGGCTGATGTTTTAAAGAACCGCATCATTACCAGTATCCGTGCGCATGCACCTCGGGTACAACATGCAGGTGCGACGTATTATGATGTTGAACTGGTCAATGACAATAATCAGCTGATTTCATCTCGAGTACCAAATGATTTGCCAATTTTTATTCATGAATGTCTGGATGTACTAAAATCTTAAAATAATAAAATAATAAAATATCTAGATTTCAAGAATATTCTTTTCATAAAAAAAGAGTCCATTTCGGACTCTTTTTTTATCTGTTGATTTTTAACGTCCAAGCAGACCACGTGCAACAATTTCTTTCATGATTTCATTGGTACCGCCATAGATCCGTTGAATGCGGGCATCAACAAAGAAACGCGAAATCGGATATTCAGTCATATAGCCATAACCACCAAAGAGCTGAAGCAGATTGTCAGCAACTTTCATTTGCATATCTGTTGAGAAGCTCTTTAACGCTGCTGCAGTTTCAACATCCAGCTTGCCTTGCATATACAACTCAACATTCTGGTTATAGAAAGCTGCTGTTGCCAGCTCGTCAATCTTGGCCTGTGCCAGTACAAAACGGGTATTCTGGAACTGACCAATCGCCTGACCAAAGGCCTGACGCTCTTTGACATATTGAGTCGTTACATCAATCGAGCCACGAATGGCGCCCAGTGCAGTAGCAGCAATAGCGGTACGTTCACGTGGGAGTTCCTGCATTAGGTATACAAAGCCCTGACCTGGCTGACCCAGCAACTGATCTTTCGGTACTTTGACATTATCAAAGAACAGCTCTGAAGTATCCTGTGAATGCAGACCAATCTTGTCCAGATTCTTGCCTTTTTTAAAGCCTTCCAGATGCGTATCCACCAGCATCAAAGACACACCTTTGGCGCGTGCTTGTGGATCGGTTTTCACGGCTAATACGACTAAGTCAGCATGCTGACCATTGGAGATAAAAGTTTTAGAACCATTCAACAGATAATGGTCACCCTGCAAGATGGCATTGGTTCGCATGGCTTGCAGATCAGAACCTGCACCCGGCTCAGTCATGCCAATCGCACCGACCACTTCACCAGATACCATTTTCGGTAGCCAGTATTTTTTCTGCTCTTCTGTACCGATATGCAAGATATACGGCGCTGCGATATCCGAGTGACAAGACAGGCCGGTTGAGATGGCGCTATAGCCTGCTCGAGCTGACTCTTCGATTAACATCAGGGAATAATGAGTCGGAACACCATAGCCACCATATTCTTCCGGGACATCGACACACAAAAAGCCATTTTCGCCCATGGCATTCCAGACTGAACGCGGCATCATGCCTTCACGCTCCCACTCTTCATAGTAAGGCGCTACATGTTCATTCATAAAGCGTTTGAAATTGTCGCGGAAAAGTTCCAGGTCAGCATCATAAGCCAGCATTCTTTTATCCTTATCGTGTTTATCGTTTTATTTCCTGTGCACAGGCTAACTATTTTTAGAAAGGCTGTCATGTACCTGACTTATTTTTTTGCTAACTTCACAGTCAGATAAAAATAAAAAAGGAAGCCGAAGCTTCCTTTTTTATGACCTATAAGACAAACTCAAACTTAATGAGCATTGTTGCCTTCTTGCGCCATTTTTTCATCAATTTCAGCCGGATTTGCTAATGCATAGTTCAGCTTGTCCATGTCTAACTGACCGACCCATTTTGCTACAACCAGAGTTGCCAAAGAGTTACCGACCAGATTGGTCAAGGCACGGGCTTCAGACATGAAGCGATCAATACCGAGAATCAAGGCCAGACCTGCAACCGGAATATTACCTACAGCCGCTAAGGTTGCTGCCATCACGATAAAGCCTGAACCAGTTACACCCGCTGCACCTTTAGAAGAAATGAGCAATACGAGAAGCAAGGTAATCTGGTGAGACAAATCAAGTTGCGTATTGGTCGCCTGTGCAATGAAGATTGCCGCCATTGTCAGGTAAATCGAAGTACCATCCAGGTTAAACGAATAACCTGTTGGAATGACCAGACCCACCACTGACTTTTCAGCACCTGCCAGCTCCAGTTTTTTCAGCATACGTGGCAATACAGATTCAGACGATGAAGTACCGAGTACAATCAACAGCTCTTCACGAATCAGGCGAATCATCTTGACAATGCTAAAGCCGGTAAAGCGTGCAATTGAACCCAGCACAATAAAGATAAACAGCAAACAGGTGATATAGAAACAGATGATCAACTGGGCCAATTGCGCCAGAGAACCGATCCCATATTTACCGATCGTGAAAGCCATCGCACCGAACGCACCAATAGGTGCAAGTTTCATGATCATGTTCACGATGTTAAAGAACACATGTGAAATCTGATCTACCAGTTTAAGAACTGGCTTACCTTGTGCACCCAGTTTGTGTAATGCAAAACCGAACAGGATCGCAAATAAAAGGACTTGCAGGATTTCACCTTCAGCAAATGCACCAACCACCGTATTTGGAATGATATTCATAAAGAAATCAACGGTAGACTGAGAAGCACCCGACTCTACATATTTAGAAATCCCGGCCGTGTCCAGCGATGCTGGATCAACATTCATCCCAACGCCTGGCTTGGCAATATTAATCACCAGAAGACCAATGATCAGCGCCATTGTTGATACGATTTCGAAGTAAAGTAGCGCGACACCACCAGTTTTACCGACTGATTTCATGCTCTCCATACCTGCGATACCGCTAACCACGGTACAGAAAATCACAGGTGCGATGATCATTTTAATTAAACGGATAAATGCATCACCCAGCGGCTTTAGTTGTTCGCCCAGACCTGGAACATATTGTTCTGCACCATTAATGATTTGTGTACCACTTGGCGAGAAATGTCCGACGAGGATACCCGCAATAATGGCTACAATCACTTGAAAATAAAGCGACTTATAAATTGGTTTTTTAGCCATAACCTTACTTCACGATATACTTCTAACCAGAAGCAATATTCAGTTTTCACTTATTTTTAAAAAACAAGCGTCCAATACTTCATTGTCTGAAACAAAAAAGTGCCTATGTATCAAGAAATTAATCTGATACTGAAATTAGAATGTGTATGTACATTTAACAATCACAGGAACACCGATCTTTAAGAAAAATCAGTACATTGATCAGGAGATAAAGCAAACACAAGAATTGCGTGAAATTTTAACCGCTTTTTAGACTTTTGTTTAACCCGAAATGTTAAATTTGCCTAAATAATAAACAATACCTCTTAGACTATAGTCTTATAAAACTCTAATAATTCTGCAAAATAAGAAGGTGAAATACCAATATCAGCGTAAAATATGCCAATACTTAATGAACATGATTGATCTATGCCCATGACCACAAAGCGAAATATTTATAAAGATGCCGAACATCCTTTTGCCCAGTTTATTCGTATTATTGGCAAGGGAAAAAATGGTGCACGTTCTTTAAGCTATGAAGAAGCCTATCAGGCTTTTAGCATGATCCTGAAAAATGAAGTACTGGACGTACAACTGGGCGCTTTTCTGATGCTATTACGCGTCAAAGAAGAATCCGTTGATGAACTCGCAGGCTTTGTGCAAGCGACCCGGGACCAACTGAATTTTAAGGCGCTTGATGTTGATCTGGACTGGTCATCTTATGCAGGTAAACGCAAACATTATCCTTGGTTCATTCTGGCTGCTCTGACTTTGGCCAAATATGGCTATAATATTGTGATGCATGGTGCTTCAGGTCATACCTTGAATCGGGTCTATACCGAACAGGTACTTAACTACTTAGGCTATCCGATCTGCCAAAATGATGTTGAGGTGGAACAGCAGCTTAAAGACAAACATTTTGCTTACCTGCCATTGGAGGTGATCTCTCCAATTCTGGCTGAGTTGATCGGGCTACGTAATGTCATGGGCTTACGCTCCCCGATTCATACGCTGGCACGTCTGATTAATCCATTTAATGCCAAAGCAACTTTACAGGCTATTTTCCACCCTGCTTATCGTAGTTCACACCAACAGTCCGCTTATAAGTTAGGTTATCAAAATAGTGCGGTCATTAAGGGTGAAGGTGGTGAGTTCGAACGTAATCCAGATGCCAAAACTTTAATCTGTGGAATTAAGAATGGCGAACTTTATGAGCACGAATTACCAAAACTGACTGACAACCGTAGTCCGATTGAAGAAGAGCTGGATCTGGCTGTATTTAAGCAAGTGTGGGAAGGTCAACGCTCACATGAATATGGGGAAATCGCAGTGGTTGAAACTATGGGCATTGCACTGTATACCATGGGCGAATATGACAGCTATGAAGCGGCGATGCAAAAAGCCAGAGAACTCTGGAATAGCCGTCTTTCAGTTTGATCAAACCAAAAAACAGACATTAAAAAAGACCACATCTGTGGTCTTTTTTTCGGTTTCGATTAAACGAAACGGATTGGCTTGAATTCCGGCTCATTTTTATGATGATCATCATCACATTGTTCGCCTTCTTCTTTAGTGCCACGATCGATATAACCGCTACGTTCGGTTTCTGGCAGGTTTTTCATTTCCCAGGCATAGACAGCCTGCATACAGGTCTGACGCTGCTCCTGAGTCAGCGCTACACCATTCGGCCATTTGCCAATTTCAATGGCTGTTCTTAAGCGTTCTACAATCTCAGGATTGAGTACGGCAAGCATTTGTTCAATATTCATATTTAATCCTGCTTAAGATAGTCGAAGTCCTGATTCCAGCCCAGTTTGGTTCGACATGCATTATAGAAGTCATAACCTGGCGGATGCAGAAGATTCAGTTTAAAGGGATGCTTACGAATATGGACGCTATCGCCAACATTCAAAGACACACTGTGTTGTCCATCCGCACTCACCATCGGCAGTACGCGATTTTCACGAATCATCAGTTTAATTTCACTATGCCCTCCGACCACAATCGGACGTGAAGACAAGGTATGCGGATGCATCGGCACCAGCACAATTGCATCCATACTTGGATGCACAATCGGTCCACCACCGGACAGTGCATAGGCCGTTGATCCGGTCGGTGTAGACACAATCAGGCCATCACTATGCTGGCGATAGACATATTGTCCATCAATATTCAGCTCGAAATCAATCATGTGTACCGATTTGCCCGAGTGCAAGACCACATCATTCAGGGCAATCGCATCATAGATGATTTCACCTTTGGAGCGAACTTCCATTTCCAGCAGGAAACGGCGTTCTGCCTGAAAATCACCTTTTAATACCTGATCCAGTTTAAAGATGACTTCAGTTGGCTTGATATCGGTCAGGAAGCCCAAACGACCACGGTTCACCCCGATCACTGGCGTATTGTATTTTACCAATGCCCGCGCTGCATGTAACAGTGAACCATCCCCACCTACCACAATCACCAGATCAACCACTTCGCCCAACAAGGCACGGCTAACTGTTTGGGTATTCTGATAAGGAACCAGTTCAGCTGTATCTGCATCAAAAACAGGATGTAGACCTAAATTGAGCAGATGATCGTGGATCAGGCATAAGGTTTCAACCACTGAAGATTTATCCGGGCGTCCAATCAACCCGATATTTCGAAATGTCTTGTGGGAAATTTGCACCAGTGTCGTCGCTCCGCTTCGAATCCTGCTTATCATAACATTAAGCTTGAATAGGATGACAATTTATAACATGACAAAGCTGTGCAGGATTGAATTGAAATAGATTGAAATTAAGGAGAAAATGTGAAGTTTAATTTTAATTTTAATCTCAATAATTGATTAAATATTGCAAAATAATGAAAAGCTTCGCATGATTAGCACAATTTCACAGGGTCTTATCGTCATTTATGAAATCTGAACGAGGTATGGGGTTTATTGCCTTAATCTTCTCCATTCTAGTCATTTCTGCATTTGTAGCATTTAGTATCTATTTGATTAAATTAGATAATATTGTGCGTGAAAAATTTGAAGGTCAACGCTGGGATATTCCGGCCAAGGTTTTCGCACGCCCGATGGAAGTGTATGTAAATGCCCCTGTCAGCCAGCAGGATTTCCAACAAGAATTAAAATTACTGGGTTATAAAGGTTCAGATAGCTATACCAAATCGGGAAGCTTTGTCAGCACTGGCAATACCATGTATGTGCATACCCGTGGCTTTGATTTTGGCGATCGCGTTGAACCTGAACAGGTATTGAAAGTCAGCTTTAATGGCGATCAGATTGCTGAAGTAAGTGCGACCAAGCCCTCTTCTAGCGGGATTGCCCGTCTGGAACCTTTATTGATTGGCGGTATTTACCCGCAGCATAATGAAGACCGTGTGCTGATTAAGCTCAATAAAGTGCCTAAACCGTTAATTGATGCTTTAATTGCTACCGAAGACCGCAATTTCTACAATCACCATGGCGTATCTCCACGCGGGATTGCACGTGCGGTAGTGAGCAATATTACTGGTGGTAAGCGTCAGGGGGGGTCGACCCTCACCCAGCAGCTGGTCAAGAATTTCTACTTAACACCAGAACGCACCTTAAAACGTAAGGTAAATGAAGCCTTTATGGCAATGCTGATTGAATTGCATTATGGCAAAGATGAGATTCTGGAAGCCTATTTAAATGAAGTGAATCTGGGCCAAAATGGCAACTATTCCGTAAATGGTTATGGTCTGGCTTCACAATTTTATTTTGGCTTGCCGTTACGTGAACTGAATATTTCTCAACAGGCCTTTTTAGTCGGTCTGGTACAAGGTCCAAGCCTGTATAACCCATGGCGTAATCCTGAACTTGCGAAAAAACGTCGTGATGTGGTTCTGAATAATATGCTGGTAATGGGTAATCTGACTCAAGATCAGTATGAAACAGAAACTGCCCGTCCGCTGAACGTGATTTCCAAGCCAACTTTAGGCCCTGCCCGCTTCCCGGATTTTCTGGACATCGTTCGCCGTCAATTGCGTACCGAATATCAGGAAACTGATTTAACCAACCAGGGTCTGCGTATTTTCACCACCTTAGATCCATTGGCACAAACCCGAATTCAGGACAGCTTTAAGGAAAGTGTAGCCCGTTTAAGCAAAGCCAATCCAGGCCGTCTAAAAGATTTGCAGGGCGCTGTTCTGGTCGCACACCCTGAAAATGGCGAACTGGTTGCAGCGGTAGGTTCTACCCAGGACTTTACCGGTTTTAACCGTGCTTTAGATGCCAAGCGTCAGGTGGGTTCATTACTCAAACCGGTGATTTATTTGACAGCACTAGAATCGAATCGCTATCACTGGGCCAGTCCAATTGAAGACAGCCAGATCACCATTCAAAGTGATGGCAAACCATGGACACCGAAAAACTATAGTGGTAGCGCACATGGTGTAGTACCGATGTCTCTTGCCCTGTCACAATCCTATAACCTGTCTGCGGTACGTTTGGCACAGGAATTTGGCCTGTCGACCTTTATTAACCATCTGCAAAAATTCGGTGTGACTTCTGACATTCCTTCTTATCCATCTATTTATTTAGGTGCAGTAGACATGTCACCGATGGAAGTGATGAATATTTACGGTAACTTCGCAACAGGTGGCTTTAAATATCCGGTGAAATCGATTCGTTCAGTAGTTGATGCGAATGGCCGCTCGCTTGAACGTTACAGCTTAAGTGTTCAGCCGACGATTGATCCAGCATCAGCCTATGCTCTGAATTATGGTTTACAACAGGTCATGTCGAGTGGTACTGGTCGTTCTGCCTATAACAGTTTGCCACGCAACCTGAATCTGGCGGGTAAATCGGGTACGACAAACGATACCCGTGATTCATGGTTTGCAGGTTATTCTGGCAACTATATGACAGTGGTCTGGTTAGGTCTGGATGACAACAAAGTCACTGGATTAACCGGTTCTTCAGGTGCACTTCCGGTCTGGACCAATGTCATGAAACAGCTGCATCAGAAGCCGGTGAATCTGGCTCAGCCTAATGAAATTGAATGGCACTGGCTGGACCGTTATACAGGTAAACTGACTGCCCAAGGCTGTGATGGTGCCATGTATATTCCGATTTCACGTCATGCCTTGCCTAATCAGGCAACTGCTTGTGGCATCTCGCATTACGCCACTGAACCTTATACGATTGATTCAGAACCTTCACCAGAAGATGAGGAAGATGATGATCTCAGTCGTTATATACAAGAAAGTGAAACAGAAATAGAACGCGAAGTTGCTAAACAAACCCGTATTATCGCGAGTGGAAGTTATAGCCAATAATTGAGTCTATGTTTATGTTAAGAAAATTGATTCCTGGTCTGCTCATCCTCGGTCTGGTGGGCTGCCAAAGCATGTCGGAGCCAGAACAGCCTGCGGCTCCTACTAAACCTCCGGTTCAGCAGAAACCAAAATCCTCTACACCTGATGGTGTAGTGATTACGCCCTATGATCGACCGGAGATTAAACGTCAGAAGATTGTGATCCCTGAGCAAAAGCCTCAGGCACAAAAGTTTGATGATGGACGTAACTTACCTGCATTTAAAAAATTGATGCAGCAAACTCAGCAGGCCTATAGCAAGCAGCAATATAATCAAGCTGAAACTTCTGCAGTACAAGCTCAGCGTTTGGCGCCCCAAGCTTCAGAAACTTATCTGTATCTTGGCTTGATCGCAAACCGTAAAAACCAGCCGGCCCGTGCAGATGCTTTCGCCTTACGTGGTTTGAGCTATGCGCAGACCAATGCAATGAAAAAGCAGCTCTGGCAGGTGCGCCTGAAAGCAGCTCAACTGCAAAAAAACACCAAAGCCATTCAGCAAGCTCAGCAGGCCTTAAAGAAATTTTAAGGCCCTGGCGTGAGCCCGGTTATTTATAATAAGTTTCTGACTTAAACATAACGGATCCCTGCAATCCCATAAGCATGCTGGTTTTGAGCATGGTCTAGATCTTCAGCTTTTATACCGCCTAAGGCAAATACAGGAATCTGTACCTGTTCAGCCATCTGTTTAAATTTTTCCCAGCCTAAAGCTGCGGTATCAGGATGTGTTTCTGTTGCCAGTACCGGGCTGAGTAAAGCTGCTTCACAGCCTATGTTTTCTGCATGTTTTAATGCTTCCAGATCGTGACAGGCTGCAAGATAACGATAGCCACCAGCTAACTCCCCTTTTTGCAGTTGCATCAATTGAGACTGTTTCAGGTGAAGCGTACGAATGGTTTGCTGCTGCAATTCATTCAATTGTGACCAAAGTTCCTGATTAATGATCAATCTGGATAACTGATCGACTGGAATCTGCTGTAACTGGCTAATGTGTTCAGGGCTGGCCATTACTCGCCAATACAGCATCTGGTCTGTTTCCAGATTATTCAGGTGACTCAAGTCTTCAGAAATTTTGATCTTTCTCGGCCATTGCAGCTTTTGAATCATGGCCTGATTGGCTTTAGGAAAATTTAGTTCACTGAGTTCATCCCGGCTATACCAGCGCCAAGGCTGCTTGATTCCAGCTAATTGTTCTGGCTTAACCGAAGCATGGAAAATATGCAGATTGACGATGACATCTTCATATTCATGCGAAATAAAATCAAAAGCCTGCCATTGTTCGATGTCAATTCCGACTTCTTCAATCACTTCACGTCGACATGCCTCTATAGGCAATTCGCCCTGTTCTACTTTTCCGCCTGGAAACTCATATTTATTGCCCTGATGCTGTTTAGCTTCACGCCAACCGACCAGAACCTGATTGTGATGAAATAAAATAGCGATTGCGACATGAATTGTGGCTTTAGACATAATGTTCTGAACTATTGAAGTTTTACAGATTGTAAGCAAATTAGAGTTTTTTATAAATGCAGCAATTATTCGTTGATAGATCTATTCGATAATGATTATCATTTAAATCAATCCAAAACACACCACGGAGTCGACGGAATGAACGCACCATTTAGCCTATTTACCCGCAATAATGATACTCAGCATGCGCTACCGATGTTGCATTCGAACAATTTATTTGCGCTAGGACGAGAAATCCGGATCATGCATGCGGGTGAAGAATACCGTCTACGTTTGACTCGTAACAATCGTCTCATCCTGACTAAGTAATTTAAATACTCCAAAAATAATAAACGTGGGGACAGGCAGTATGAATCAGCGCATACTGCTTTTTTTAATTGCTATATCTAATATCTTTACTCTTCAGATTGAAAAATTAATGAAACTTTAAGCCCACCCAAAACTGACGGCGCATAATCAATCTTGGCCGTATGTAACTGCATAATCTTTTGACAAATCGACAATCCCAAACCTGAACCTTGTGTTCGCGTGCCCAAGGCGCGGTAAAAACGCTCACCTAAACGTTGAACAACTTCTTCCTGAATTCCCTCTCCCGAATTTTCAATCATAAGTTGTAGATTCTGACCTTCAACTATCGTCCTGATTTCGACCTGTCCCTGCATCGGCGTGTAACGAATGGCATTATCAACCAGATTGCGGATACAGCTAAAAATCAGCTCTGCATTTGCTTCAATCACTGCATCTTCAAGTTTTAAGTTCCAGTGGATCTCTTTTTCCTGAGCAAAAGGTTGTAAAGCTTGTAAGACCTCCTGAACCAATACTTTAAGATTCACCTGCTGTTTGGGCAACTGCTCTGCATGTTCTGGATCAAGCCGAGCCAATAGCAGTAAGTTTTCCAGAATCTGCGTTCCGCGGTTGACGTCATTCTGAATCATCTGTAACGCTTGCCTAAGTTGAGCATCTTCCTGATATTTACGTTTCAGCACCTGTAAACGCATTTGAATGGCAGACAATGGGGAACGCAACTCATGTGAAGCATCGGCAGTAAAACGTTGCTCGGCAGCCAATGACTTTTCCAGCCTGCTCAACATGGCATTCAGCTGACGGACAATCGGTTGCAGTTCAGTAATCTCAGGATCAGGACTTTGAACCGGAGTGAGATCCTGTGCAGATTTAGAACCGATTTCTCGGGAAATTTTATTTAAAGGTCTTAATTGCCGCTTAATGGCAAAACGTAAAATCAGCCACTGTAATATCCATAGGATAAATAAAATCCCGGCGAAACCTAAAGTCGTTTGCCAAAGCTCATCAAAGCGTACCGAAAGCGGTTGTACCACTTTCACTTTCAAGTCTTGATCTTCAGCAATCAGGATGCGAATAAAATGACCATTTTCATAATCAAAGTGAAACCCGTTTTTCTGTGCAACTGGTATCTCATTAATCAGTTCATCATCAATTGAAGTGGTCAGTACCTGCTGATTCAGTAGTAAGGCATATTGAATATCAAACTGCTCACTGATTTCATCAACCTGCGTATTTTTGGCCTGGTTCACATCTCCCAGAAGTAACTCTGAAATTTCCTCCATCAGGTCATCATGCAGATCAATCGCCTGATAGCTGGAAATTCCCAATAACAGCAGCCACGCCAGAAATCCTGCCAGTATGGAACTGAACATGGCATGTTGAATCAGCCGACTTTGCAGGGAAATGGGTGCCTTCATATGGAGGCCTCGGGTTTATGCATCCGGTAGCCCAAGCCACGAATGGTTTTAATCATCTGACTGCCAATTTTTTTACGTAGCTGATAAATAAAGACTTCAATCGCATTGCTTTCGATTTCATCTCCCCAGGCATAGAGTGATTCTTCCAGCTGTTCTCGGGTAATGATATGTTCTGGTTTTTGCATCAGCTTATATAAAATCTGGAATTCTTTTGCAGTCAGATTAATGCTCTGTCCCGCCTTCATTACGGTCTTGGCCTGAGTATCCAGACTAAGATCCTGCCATTGCAGGATATGATTTGGCGTTTGCTGTTTTTGTCTGAGCTGGGCACGTACGCGAGCGGAAAGTTCTTCCAGACTGAAAGGTTTTACCAGATAATCATTGGCCCCCAGATCGAGTCCTGCAACCCGATCATGAATACTGTCCTTGGCGGTGATAAATATAACGGGCGTATCTTTCTGTTTATTGCGCAAGCTTTTAAGAATGTCATCTCCAGTTGCATTCGGCAGGCCACGATCCAGCAAAATACAGTCATACTGATGCTGTTCAATCGCCAGAATGGCATGATCCCCACGATCAACCCGATCAATTACATAACCGTCCATTTCCAGCCAAGTTTGAATACTTTCCGCCTGAGATTCATCATCCTCTGCCAAAAGAATACGCATGTTATGCTCCGCTTATTTTATCTTTCTATCATGCCTTGAAAAAGTTCCAGACTCAAAAAAAAACCACATGCTTTTTGGTAACTTGCATGTGGTTTTTTGTTGCTGTCTTCAGATTCAGTTCAGGAAATCCTGCTGAAATTAGAACTGAACTTGGTCGACATCAATTTCAACACGTTTCGCAGGTTTATAGTCAATGTCCACTTCACCAATGATTACCACAGGTGTTTTAGCTGATACAGGTTTACCCTGCCAAAGTTCATCATCAATTTCGACAGTAATGGTGCCAGTATTATCGCGGAACTGGTATTTTTCATCACCGACAGCTTTTACCACATAACCTTTCAGCTGAACCTTGCTGTCATCTTTCATGGTCAATGCTTGCTTAACTGTAGTAGTTTTAGCAAATGCAGCCTGATTCACCGCAGTTTCACTACTCGCAACTGCGACAGTCCCAATTGAACCCATTAATGCAGCTGCTAAAATAGTATTCATCATCATTTTCATTGCAGTTACCTCTTTTTAAAGTCTTGCCCTGTTTCGATAATGCTATTAAAACAGCCGAAGATGAATTGAATCTTAAGATCGCTTCATCTTTAGAATTAATTTAATGGCACAACTCTTAAGACCTCTTCAAGCGTGGTGACCCCTTCCAGAATCTTGCGAGCACCGGCAATCCGTAAAGGTTCTACCCCTTCTTTTTTTGCCTGCTGACGTAACTGATTCAGGTTAGCATCCGCTCCGATCAATTGCTTGGTGGTCAGGCTAAGCGGCATAAACTCATAAATCCCGATTCGGCCTTTATAACCGGTATGGCGACACTCTTCACAACCGACTGCTTTAAAAACAAATTCCGGACGTGGTAAAGGATAGTCCACTGCCAGATGTTGCCATTCCTGCTCATCCAGAAAACTCTCCTGCTTGCAGTGTGGGCATAGCTTACGCACCAGACGTTGGGCCAGAACCCCCAGGATAGTCGCTGCTGTTAAAAATGGTTGTACGCCCAGATCATGCAAACGGGTCAGACTCGACGGCGCATCATTGGTATGCAAGGTAGAAAGTACCAAGTGACCGGTTAATGCTGCCTGAATCGCCATATTGGCCGTATCTTGGTCACGAATCTCGCCGACCATAATAATGTCAGGATCCTGACGCATCAGTGCACGTACACCATCTGCAAAGCCCAGTTCAATTCCGTTATTGACCTGCATCTGGTTAAAGCTTGGTTCCAGCATCTCGATCGGATCTTCAATCGTGCAGACATTCACCTGCTCAGTCGCAAGCTGCTTTAAAGTGGAATACAGTGTGGTGGTTTTACCAGAACCGGTCGGTCCGGTGACCAGAATAATACCGTGACTATGGCTGGTCAGATTATTCCAGTCATTGAGCAGATGCCCTTCGAAACCGAGCTGCTGAAAACTTCTGACCAGAACTTCTGGGTCAAAGATACGCATTACCAGCTTTTCACCAAATGCGGTGGGTAAGGTCGATAAACGCAGTTCTGTTTCCTGCCCTTTTGGAGTCCGAGTTTTTAAACGACCATCCTGTGGTTTACGTTTTTCTGCCACATTCATCCGGCCCAGAATCTTGATTCGGGAAATAACTGCGGTCAAGGTATTGGCTGGCATGTTATAGATGGTATGCAATACTCCATCAATCCGGAAACGGATCTTGCCGGTGTCTTTGCGCGGTTCCATATGAATATCACTGGCACCCTGCTCAAAGGCAAATTGCAGCACCCAGTCTACCAGTTTCACGATATGCTGGTCATTGGCATCCGGATTCTGTGAATCACCCAGTTGCAGTAAGGCTTCTACGCCTTTATTTTCCCGGTCATAAGCAGATGATTTTTGTGAGCCACTGACTGCACGACTCACCTGATAATATTCAACAATATAACGCTGGAGCTGTTCCGGATTGAGCAATACCCGTTCAATTTTTTTTGGTGCAATATTCTGTTCGAGGTTTGAGACCCATTCAGTTTTATAAGGCTGATCTGTAGCAATCAGAACTTTATCTGGTTGAATTTCTACTGCCAGAATACGGTTACGCAATGCATATTCCTGTGACATAACATTGGTCAAGGCCTGCACATCAGCTTTGAGCGGATCAATAATATAGAACATTAAACCGGTTTTTTCTGCCAGCCACTGGCATAAGCGGTTGAGTGTCAAAGTACTTTGAGGATGGGACTGATCAACCAGACTAAAGTGCGCGATCCATTGCAAGGGATGCCATTTTATTTGTTCACGTTGACGATGTGTGGTCTGAACTCGCATCCGGTCACGTTCAGTTATTTTTCCGTCTTTTAAAAGCTGATCCAAACACCAGCCTGTATCAATTTCAAAATCAAATTTCATGATCGATGGTCCCCAAAACTGCCTCCACTATAACAAGTTTTTCCTGTTTTTCGCATTCCATCGCGACTTCCAAACTTAAAAGCAATATTGTTTCTCATAAATGATAAACACATCACATGGGTTTTAGGTCATAACCTTTTTCTGCTTGTCGATGTGTCAATTTTTCGCCTATATTTCAATCAGGATATCTTATTCAATCGCTGAGACCGGGTATGGATTTAAACGTAGTTCCCTTAAATGAAAGTAGTTCCTTTCATGAGCTGCTTACCCTCCTGACCGCCGCCTTAGGATGTGGCTTATTGATTGGTCTGGAACGTGAACGGCATAAACAGCGTGAAGAACAGGCCAGTTTTGCCGGGCTACGCTCTTTTGCGATCTGTGCTTTATTAGGCGCATTGTGCTTTTTATTCGGAATGGCAATGGGTCTGGCCGGTGCACTCATTATTGGCGGTATTGTCATTTTTTCTATTAGAAACCAGATAGAAGATCCGGGGATTACCACCGAATTGGCCTTTATCATGACCTATTTTATTGGGGCGATTTGTCTGTGGAATATTCCTCTGGCTGCAGGACTAGCAGTTCTGATCACGATAATTTTAATGGCCAAACACTCTATGCATAATATTGCCGGACAGTGGATTACTGAGGCTGAATTTAGGGATGGATTACTATTATTAGCCTTGATTCTGATTGGTTTACCGCTAACCCCTGACCGGCCTTTATGGGGTGAAGTGCTGAACCCTTATCTGATTTTAAAATTAGTAACTCTGATTCTGGTAGTTCAAGCTTTGGCACATATCGCTAAACGTTTCTTCTCGACTAAAAATGCCTTGATATTGTCTTCAATTGCCTCGGGTTTTGTTTCCAGTACAGCCACTATTGCTCAATTAGGGATACAGGTCCGTAAAGGTGAAATGGATGCAAAATCCAATGCTGGTGCTGCCCTGATGTCCTGCATTTCGACATTAGTTCTATTGTTTATTGTAGTGGGAGGCGTTTCTTGGGATTGGCTAAAAATTCTTCTTCTACCGTCGTTGGTCGCTATGGTTATTCTGGCTGCATGTGCATTTATATTATTACATAAAGCCGAACCAGCCAAAAATCAGGAGTCTCCGGAATCTTCTGACAGTAAAATGTTTAGTCTCAAGGAAGCTGTGATTATCGCTGCCGCATTAACCCTGATTCAGGCTGGCGTTTATGGATTGGAAATATTACTGGGCAATGCTGGTCTTCTGGCGGGTACTTTATTTGCGTCCTTATTTGAAATTCATGCCGCAATGACCAGTGTGGTCATTCAAGGAGATCCATCCAATACCCGGCTGATCTATGCCCTGCTTTTAGGGCTGGGCGCACATGCTGTAGCCAAGTCAGTCAATGCTGCTGTAACAGGTGGTTTCAAATTTTCCCTGTACTTTGCGCCAGTACAGATTTTGCATATGGCGGTGTTGATTGGTATTTTGTGGTGGATGGTATTTTGATTGTTAAGTATATTTAAATAGTTAATTTTTATATATTTTGCAAATTTAATTTTGATATTTATTCGCTATAATTAGTCTGCTTTATTTTAAAAAACAATTTTATTACTACGATTTTTTATAGGGATTTTTATGAAATTTAAGAATTTATCACTCGCAGTTTTTAGTGCATTCATGCTAAGTGCTTGTGGTGGGGGCTCCTCTTCTTCTGATTCAAACCCTGGAACTGGAACTGGAACTGGAACTGGAACTGGAACTGGAACTGGAACTGGAACTGGAACTGGAAATACTACAACAAATGATTCCGAATGGTCTGCCTATTCTCCTTCATATTTTACTGGCTCCGATTATTTATTCGACAAACTCACTTTTACGAGTAAAGGAGATACGCAGTATGTCCGTGTAGACTATTTAAGCAACCTAAAAGATATGGAAAATCTTGATATAAATGAACTGTATATTTTTGGTGATTACTTAACCAATGAAGGTCTGTACGAATTAGAGTTAAATAAAGATCCTGAATTAGGCTATAAAATTGGATCACTTCTAAAAAACTCGGTGACTGAGAAAACTTATATTCCATCCTCTAAAATTGGACATACAGGCCTTCAATTAACTGAAAAATATGAGTTAGTCGATCTATCTGGTAAACCATTGATTGAATACATAGACACTCATCTGTATCTAGTCTCTTCCGAACCCAAGCTAAATAATTATGGGGATTTCGGACAACTCTATCTTTCAAAACTTAAAGGCAAGACATTTCCAAGTGGCTCAAAATGCTTAAGAGGATTAAGTTTATCTTCGAGCAAAGACTTCATTATGATGTATCAAAATCCATACGATACTTTTGATAGTTTCCCAGACATATTCTCTGACGGATATAAAACTATAAACTTAGGTGGATATAACGCTTTCATCTCGAATTCAATTTACCCAAATGAATATGTTAGTGCCCTTGTGCAAATTGATAATAAATATCGAATGGGTGAATACAATAAATCAGGTACCTATTACTCTTTAAATAAAGAAATTGAAATTGAAAGACAAATTTTAAAAGAACTTAAGTCTGACAACCTTACAGATGCAGAGGATATTTTAGAACAAGAGTTATATATTCAATCTTTACAAAAAGAATGTACTGTTTTCAACTCTACTGCTAGTCAAGAAATTGATAAATATCGTAAATTGAAGTAAAAATATGACTAGAGATAAGCGTATATAAGATACGCTTATCTTAGTTTCTTCAATCACAATTCAGTATATTCTATTTCTGATATATAAACAGATAACTCTCTTACCAAAAACCTCACATCTAAATCCGCAAACTTCATTCCATAAACCCGTTCCTCATCATCCTGATAAGCAGGTCTCGGATCCAAAGAGAGAACTTTTTCGAGTTCTTGCAGTATTTGTGGAGAAACTTTTCCCTTACTCATGAACTGCTGTTTTTGCTGCTCCGCCTCTTCTGTCCAAATTACCGATTTACGTTGTGGCTCATCCTGTGCATAACCACTTTGTGCCTCAATCACGGCATCTGAATACTGAATATAGGGTTTAATGTCTATAATCGGCGTTCCATCTAACAGGTCACTTCCTGTGACATAAACCCGGACATTTTTACCGACTTTTTCGACACGATTTAATTTCACGACTGATAAACCAATGGGTGCAGGACGGTACATACTACGTGTCGCAAACACCCCGATTTTCTGGTTTCCGCCTAAACGGGGTGGACGAACCTGCGGACGAAATTGCTGGCTCTGCTGATTTTTATTATCATGAAACTGCCAGACTAACCAGAGATGACTAAACTCTTCGATGCCTTCAAATGCGAGTAAATCATTATATGGACCGGTCATTTCAATATAGCTTTCAACCTGTACCAAATTAGGCTGACGCGGGATGCCAAACTTTTCTTTATAGGGAGAATGCATATAGCCAATAATCGGCAGAGTGAGTTCGGTCATAATCACTTTTTTTGATAAGCTCAATTAAATATATTCAGTTTATAGAGAATGAATTTAGATTAGAATAGCAGCCTGTTCTAATTTGATAACTTATTGAGACCTTTAATGGCTGCTTTTAACGTCGAAAAGATTACTCACGTCCACCATTGGAATGACACTTTATTCTCTTTTAAAACGACTCGTGATACTGCATTACGTTTTAAAAACGGTCAGTTTGTGATGATCGGTCTTGAAGTCAATGGCAAGCCTTTAATGCGTGCATATTCAATTGCAAGTGCAAACTATGAAGAAGAGCTGGAATTCTTCTCAATCAAAGTCCCAGATGGCCCTCTTACTTCTATTCTGCAAAAAGTTAAAGTTGGCGACGAAATCTTGGTTTCTAAAAAGCCTACAGGCACGCTGGTTCTTGATGACTTAAACCCAGGTAAAAACTTGTATCTTCTTTCTTCGGGTACTGGTCTTGCACCTTTCCTTTCTGTAATCCGTGATCCAGAAACCTATGAACGTTTTGAAAAAATCATCGTCGTTCACGGTACACGTTTCATTTCAGAACTGGCTTATCAAGACCTGATTCTTAACGAAATTCCAAACCACGAATTCTTTGGTGAATTGGGTGCTAAAGAAAAATTAGTGTATTACCCAACTGTTACTCGTGAAGAGTTCCATACGCAAGGTCGTGTAACCACTGCGATTGAATCTGGTCAATTATTCGAGAAAATCGGACTACCCCGTTTCAATCCTGAAACTGACCGTGCAATGCTCTGTGGTTCTCCTGCATTCTTGGACGACGTTGCTGCACTGCTAGATCAACACGGTCTGAAAGAATCTCCACGTATGGGCGTTCTGGGCGATTACGTGATTGAACGTGCATTCGTTGAAAAATAATCTAAATTCCTTTGCAATCTCAAAACGCATGCTTTAAGCATGCGTTTTTTATATCCAATAAGTCTTAATCTGAAAGAATTAACCCAAGCTATTCTTTACTTAAAATTTTTTATAATCAGGACACTTAGAAAAACACAATTGTTTAAAACAATAAAATAAATGATAAATATCAATACTCATATTATATTTTTTAGTCAAAAATTCCTTCTTAAATGTTAGAATATGTAACTGTAATTGATTTCTCCTGAGGATTTATCCTCGCTAAAAACTTAGTTACATAAACTCTGTAAACTTTTAATTCGATCTGTTTTGATCCCATTCTCCTGTTTCACCGTTTATGCAACCAAGCCGTTTTTTATAGGCAAGGTATGAGCACTGAACAACCCTCCTCTATCGAGCGTACAGGGTCTAAAGTCTATCGATATTTTGTTGTCGTACTGACTTTACTTGTTGCGCTGTACTTGATCATTCAAGGCGCTAAATTACTCAGCCTCGGTGGTACAAGCTATTATCTCATTGCAGGGATTGCCTATGTTGCAATCGCCATTTTATATGCGATGAAAAAAGCCTTTGGTTTCTGGCTTTCTATTGTTACTTTTATTGCAACCCTCCTCTGGTCTATTGCTGAAGTTCAAGGTTTGAGCTTCTGGCAATATATCCCACGTCTGGTGGTTCCAACTATTCTGTTTGTCCTCAGCATGTGGGCAAGCAAAAGCCTGCCAGCACTCAATGCTGCAAAAATCAAAGCTGCCAATCTTGTTGGCTTTGCCGGTTTCTTTGCCTGTGTCGCAGCCCTGATTGCTGCGTTCTTCCCACACGGCAAAATCCTCAATCCTGTTGATATCGTACAAGACCCTGCACTGGCTAAACCGAATGCAGAAAACCCAGACAACTGGGAATATTTCGGTCGTAATGGTAACGGTACCCGCTTTGCACCGTACACTGACATTACCCCTGAAAATGTCAAAGATCTAAAAGTGGCTTGGACTTATCACACTGGTCGTGATACTTCTGCCGGTGTCGATGAAAATACACCAATTCAAATTGGTAGTACTTTATATTCATGTACACCGACTAACATCATTTCAGCAATTGATGGTGACAGTGGTAAAGCACTTTGGAAATATGATCCACATGCAAAAACTGCAGAGCATATCACTTGCCGTGGTGTTGGTTACTATGATGCAACTAAAGACAAATCTTTAACTGCAGCAGACTTACAAGCACCAGGTATTAAAGCTTGTCCACAACGTATCCTGACTTCTACTGTTGATGGCCGTTTAATTGCCTTAAATGCCAAAACTGGTGCTTTATGTCCAGAATTTGGTACTAACGGTCAAGTCGATGTTCTGCATGACATGGGTCCTACTGAACAAAGTAAACGTTACCATCCAACGTCTACTCCACTGATTGCGGGTCATGTTGCCGTATTAGGTGGCTGGGTACGTGATATTGTGCATGGCGAACCGTCTGGTGTCGTACGTGCCTATGACGTTCGTACTGGTAAATTGGCCTGGGCTTGGGATGTCGGTAATCCTGAACTGGTTGGTGAACCTAAAGATGGCAAAGGCTTTACTTTAGAAACACCAAACATGTGGACCATCCCGACTTATGACAAAGACCTGAATCTGGTTTACTTGCCTACAGGTAATGGTCCTCCTGACTACTGGGGCGGCGACCGTAACGGAGCCAAAGAAAAATTTGGTTCTGCAATTGTTGCGGTAAATGCTTTGACTGGTAAAACTGTTTGGTCTTATCAAACTGTTCACCATGATGTTTGGGATTATGACTTGCCGTCACAACCTGTGCTTTATGACATGACTGATGATCATGGCAAAAAAGTTCCAGCGTTGATTCAAACTACCAAAATGGGTCAAATCTTCGTTCTTGACCGCCGTACTGGTAAACCAGTCACTAAAGTTGAAGAACGTCCAGTCGACACCAATGGTGCTGAAGGCGAAAAACTTTCTCCTACCCAACCATTCTCTGTTGGCATGCCACAAATTGGTAATGCGACATTGACTGAACAGGATATGTGGGGTATTTCAACATTTGACCAGCTGGCATGTCGTATCGACTTTAAAGACTCTGTCTATAATGGTCTATACACTGCACCAGGTGAAAAACCATATATCGAATGGCCTAGCCTGCTTGGTGGCTTCAACTGGGGTGGGATCTCGATTGATGAGTCCACTGGCATGATGTACGTCAACGATATGCGTATGCCGCTTCGTATGTCATTGGTTCGTAAAGAAGATATGAGTAAATATCATATCTCAACTGACGAAGTACCAGGATTCATGGGCACAGTACGTCCACAATTGGCTGGTCCTTATGCGGGTGTGAAAATTGACATCATGCAGTCTAAACTGGGTGTTCCTTGTAACAAACCACCATTTGGTACCATGACTGCCATCGACTTGAAATCTAAAAAAGTCGTTTGGGAAGTACCAATGGGTACAGCCAAAGAATTGGGTCCATTAGGTGTGAAAACCCATATGCCAATTCCTTTAGGTATGCCGACATTAGGTGGTCCTACTTCAACCGCTTCTGGTCTGGTGTTCTTCGCAGGTACTCAGGATTATTACCTACGTGCGCTGGATTCGAAAACTGGTAAAGAAGTGTGGAAAGCTGAGCTTCCTGTTGCTGCTGTTGCTGCACCGCTGATTTATAAATCTCCAAAAACTGGCAAACAATATGTTGTGATTTCTGCAGGTGGTGCAAGCCACTCTAAAGATGTTGGCGACTATATCATTGCCTTTGCTTTACCTGATCAAAAATAATTTTTTGATGAATAAAGAAAAAACCGAAGCTTAGGCTTCGGTTTTTTCTTGCAATCGTCATTAAAAATTAACGATCGCGACCTTCCTGATTTGCAGAACCTGAACAGCCTGCACCACCACCGATAATAAAACCGCTTTCTGCTTTGCATGAACCGATCATACGGCCATGTGAGTCAAATGTAGTCACTGTTGATGCACAACCAGTTAGTACGATAGTCGCTGCTAATGCAATAAGTGCTGATAATTTCATGATATTCCCCTCTATGATTTATGGTGCTAAATGAATCTGATTTTGACTTGGTGGTACTGGCAATAAACCTGTCTTGGCATCCACCGTATTGTAGTTCACGCCAATTGCATTGCCTGATCCATTACAATGAGCACTAGCAGTTGAAAGCAGACCACGTGTAGCTTTACATGATCCAATCACCTGACCCGATGCATCATAAGTGACGACCATAGAACTACACCCAGTCATCA
Source organism: Acinetobacter sp. YH12233 (assembly GCF_013417725.1). Taxonomy (NCBI): domain Bacteria; kingdom Pseudomonadati; phylum Pseudomonadota; class Gammaproteobacteria; order Moraxellales; family Moraxellaceae; genus Acinetobacter; species Acinetobacter sp. YH12233. The sequence continues at coordinate 63,458 of NZ_VPDK01000011.1, read as the reverse complement.
GTATAATAGTTGAAAGTGAAAGTAGTTTTATGAAGCTCATTGCTCCCCCTCAAAAACACTAAAAAATTTAAATTGTTTAGTTATATGAATCTTTTCTAAATTTCGCGCATGATTCTTCCTAAATTTATCGCATTTGTAAAGCTTTATTTTTCATCTATTTTTTAGACTTAAGGCTAATAAAAAGCTGCCTGATCAGCAGCTTTTTCATAATTAAATTTAATATTAAGGATCAGACTGACTCATGCTTCAATACTCGTTCAGCTAGAGCCTGTTTCACCACATGATATCCAGCGCTTAAGCCTAGACTTGCCATAATGAATGCAACAATAACATCTGGCCATAGACTGCCAGTGCCAAAGACTCCCACTGCTGCAAAAATGACGGCCACATTGCCGATCGCATCATTACGGCTGCACAACCAGACTGATTTCATATTGGCATCGCCATCCCGGAAAGCATATAAAATTATGGCTGTGACAACGTTTGCGATTAAGGCCAATACCCCGATGATCCCCATCGTAATGGCTTCAGGTGGAATACCTTGCATAAAGGCATAAATTACTTTGCCAATGACGACCAAACCAAATACTGCCATGGTCAATCCTTTAATCAGAGCAACTGTTGCACGCCAATACAGACTTGCACCAATCACCGCCAGAGAAATACCATAATTCACAGCATCACCAAAGAAATCTAACGCATCTGCCCATAAGGCCGATGAATGTGCATAAGCACCGCCGATTAGCTCTACACCAAATAAGGTCAGGTTAATCAATAATGCAATCCATAAAGCTGTTCTAAATTTGCTATTAGGTTTGGGCGGCGCGGGTTCATGACTACAACTACAGGCCATATTATTCTCCGATGATTTTTTATCCTGAATGCGATAAAGTCATTAGAAACTATGGAGTCACTCCAAGGTCAAGCCTGAGGTATTTATGTCACATTATTTGATTTCTGATATAGCCAAGAAAACTGATTTAAGCACTGATACCATTCGATTTTATGAGAAAAGAGGTTTGATTCAGCCGAATTTTCGAGCAAGTAACCAGTATCGTTATTATGGCGACGAGGCCTTAAAACGCTTGATTTTTATCAAACGCTGTCGTGCTTTAGGCATGTCTTTAAAAGAAATTGAATACCTGATTCAGCTGGAACAGAATCCTGAACAGGATTGCTGTGAAGTTAACCAGATGATTGATCAGCACCTTATAGATATTTCAAATAAAATTAAAGAATTACAATTATTTAAACAGCAGTTAATGGCGCTTCGCGAAAGCTGTAATACCCCAACGACGATTAATCATTGCCAGATTTTAAAAACACTGGAATCTATTGAAAATAGCTGAAATATTTATGGATATTTTAAATCGTTTACTGTTTATCTTTTAACTTGAAATTGAGTTAAATTATGCCAATTCCGAGTTATTTACTAGGTTGAATCCTGATTTCAGATGACTAGAATAAAGACGTACTTTTTATATGTCTTTCGATTTCATCATGAGCATTTCTCACGTTACCGAACTTCTCTCACCTGCTGGCTCCCTAAAAAACATGCGTTATGCCTTTGCTTATGGTGCAGATGCAGTCTATGCCGGCCAGCCGCGTTATAGCTTGCGTGTTCGTAATAATGAATTTGACCATGACAATCTGGCGATTGGCATCAAAGAAGCGCATAAGCTTGGCAAAAAATTCTATGTCGTGGTGAATATTCAGCCACATAACTCCAAACTGAAAAATTTTATTCGTGACCTTGAACCAGTCGTGGCAATGCAGCCAGATGCGCTGATCATGTCCGATCCTGGTCTGATCATGCTGGTGCGTGAGCATTTCCCGCACATGGACATTCACCTGTCTGTACAGGCCAATGCTGTGAACTGGGCAACTGTAAAGTTCTGGAAGAATATGGGACTTACTCGCGTAATTTTGTCACGTGAACTGTCCATCGAAGAAATCGAAGAAATCAAACAGCAAGTTCCAGATATCGAAATCGAAGTGTTCGTACATGGTGCGTTGTGCATGGCCTACTCTGGCCGCTGCATGCTGTCTGGCTATATGAACAAACGCGATGCCAATCAGGGTGCCTGTACCAATGCTTGCCGCTGGGAATACAAGGTACTTGAAGCTAAAGAAGATGAAACGGGCGATGTGATCCCGGTTAAAAATATTGATTCCGGCTGTTGTTCAAAAGATGCTGATGAGTCACATATGCAAGTACAACATCAGTTTGATGAACCCGTGTTATTGCAACGTAATGACGAAGATATGTTTGCTGCTGAAGAAGATGAGCACGGCACTTATTTTATGAATTCCAAAGACCTGCGTGCTGTACAGCATGTGGAACGCCTGACCAAGATTGGCGTACACTCCCTGAAAATTGAAGGTCGGACCAAATCTTATTTCTATTGTGCGCGTACTGCGCAGATTTACCGTAAAGCCATTGATGATGCGCTTGCTGGTAAGCCATTCGACCCTTCATTGATGACTCAATTAGAAGGTCTGGCGAATCGTGGTTATACCGAAGGCTTCCTACGCCGTCATGTACATAGTGAATATCAAAACTATGAAAATGGTTCATCGAGTTTCGATCATCAGCAGTTCTGTGGGGAAGTATTAGAGCGTAATGGTGACTATATCAAGATTGATGTGAAAAACCGTTTTGTCGTTGGTGACTCACTAGAGCTGATGACCACTAAAGGCAACATCACTTTTACCTTAACTGAGATCAAAGACCGTCAAGGCAATCTGATTGAAGATGCTAAAGGTTCAGGTCATATCGTTGAAATTCCAATACCAGCAGATGTCGATATGCAGTATGCCCTGCTGATCCGTAATCTGCCATCATCATCTGTAGACATTTCAGCCTCTTCATTGGCTTATCAGGCGAGTTAAAAAATGGCGCTCTTGATTACCGATAAATGTATCAACTGTGATATGTGCTTACCGGAATGCCCAAATGAAGCAATTTATGAGGGCGAGAAGTTTTATGAAATTGATGTCAATCGTTGTACCGAGTGTGTGGGTTTCTATGATCATCAAACCTGCATTGCCGTCTGTCCGATTGAATGCATTGTGCCGCATCCCGAGCATCGGGAAACGCAAGAACAGTTAATGGAGAAATTTAAAGGTTTGAATCTGTTCAAAGCTTGAATGATGCATGAAGTCTGATGACTTCATCTAAGAACAACCTTGGGGAAAGATAAAAATAAGGGTTGAAAACAAAAACTGTCCAGAGGAAAGGAACAGCTAAAAGCGATTGGGGACGCTTTTGGCTGATCTAACAATAACTAAAAAAAGGAACCCGGGTGTTAGCATCCTGAGTTCCTATAAAGCGAAAATAATAATAGGTGTTTGAGATTAAGCACCTGGAATGTGGGGATTCCAGGTGCTCTTTTTTTTACTGACCAGAGCGAATGATGTAATCAAAGGCAGACAATGATGCTTTGGCACCTTCACCAGTGGCAATGATGATCTGTTTGTAAGGAACAGTAGTACAGTCACCTGCAGCAAACACACCTTTGACATTGGTTTCGTTGCGCTCGTTAATCACGATCTCACCACGGTTGGTTAGCTCAACATCGGTTCCTTTCAGGAAGTCAGTGTTCGGCAACAAGCCGATCTGAACGAAGATCCCTGCAAGTTCTACTGTGTGCTCTTCATCAGTTGCACGGTCTTTGTATTTCAACGCTGTGACTTGTGAACCATCACCGATCACTTCGGTAGAAAGTGCATTTTTGATCACAGTCGTATTTGGCAAGCTGTTCAGTTTGTCCTGCAATACCTGATCCGCACGAAGTTTAGTATCAAACTCAACCAGCGTTACATGCTCAACGATACCCGCAAGGTCGATCGCTGCTTCTACACCCGAGTTACCACCACCAATCACCGCTACACGTTTGCCTTTGAACAGTGGACCATCACAGTGTGGGCAATACGCTACACCACGGGTTTTGTATTCTGCCTCACCTGGAACATTCATTTCTCTCCAGCGTGCACCGGTAGATAAAATCACAGTTTTAGATTCAAGTTTGGCACCATTCTCTAAAGTCACTTCTACCAGACCATTGGCTGTGCGATCTGCACCTTTAATGTCAGAAACACGTTGCAGGTTCATGATATCAACACCGTATTCACGCACGTGTGCTTCCATTTCAGCGGCAAATTTCGGACCTTGGGTTTTTTGCACTGACGTATAGTTTTCAATGTCCATGGTATCCATGACCTGACCGCCCATGCGTTCAGCCACGATCCCAGTTTTGATGCCTTTACGTGCTGCATAGATCGCTGCAGTATTCCCTGCAGGTCCGCCACCAATCACCAAGACATCAAATGCATCTTTGGCATTCAGTTTTTCAGCATCTTTGGCTGCGGCATTGGTATCCAGTTTGGCAATGATTTCTTCCAGTGTCATACGACCCTGACCGATATGTTCATTGTCCTGGAAGACCATTGGTACGGCCATGATTTTGCGTTCTTCCACTTCGTCCTGGAAGAAAGCCCCATCAATCATGGTGGCTGTTGTACCCGGGTTATAGATAGCAATCAGGTTCAATGCCTGAACAACATCCGGACAGTTATGACAGCTGAGTGAGACAAATACATCAAAGTCAGATTTGATCCCTAAGCCTTTAATCGATTCCAGAACTTCCGCAGAGACTTTTGGTGCATAGCCTGAAGTTTGTAACAATGCCAGAATCAGGGAAGTAAACTCATGACCCATCGGCAAGCCTGCAAAGAACACACGAGGCTGTTCACCGGCTTTTGCCACACCAAAGCTTGGTGCACGTTTGTTGGTACCGTCAAAACGGGCAGTCACTAGATCAGAAAGCTGGGCGATTTCCTCAACCAGTTCTTTGATTTTAGCTGATTTGTCAGAGCCATCCAGAGTCGCCACTAATTCAATCGGGCCTTCCAAACGTTCAAGTAGTGTTTTTAATTGAGCTGAAGTATTTTGATCTAACATTGCTAACGTCTCCAAGGGAGTAAATATTTATTCGATGAAGCTATATTAAGTGAATAACAAAAATAGGTAAAACAGTTTGTTTTTATCTTAATGATCGTTTTTATAGATCAAAAACCATCTCCTCATTTTATTTTTTATTATCGCTAGAATTTATGCCTTTTATCCCAAAGAAACCGAATATAGATTGGAAAATAAAAATGCTCCTTTTAAAGGAGCATTTTTAAGTTTAGAAGATTCGCTGTTCAATACGTAGCGAACGCCCCTTAATTGAATTAGCTAGTACAAATATGATTAAGCTAAGCAAGGCAAATAAGATGGCAATGCCAATAATGATGACATTGGTAATCTTGCTGACTTGTTCGGCTTGCTGGGCTTGACGATCTACACTTTGTGCCACAGGCGTTAGACTTTTGCCATAGACCTGTTGCTGCATGGTCCAGATCTGTTCCGGTTTAAATCCGTATTGTTCAAACTTGTTATCCTGCCGCTCTGCTTCAACTACTTGTGCGACATAAGGTCTGGCTGCGGATAGATCCACAGGCTTATGCAAGAGTGCAGTTTGGGCAAGTAAATAAGATTTCACCGGTGAAGCAATATCGGAATCAACCAGATAACGAGCCACTTCACTATCATTGATATTACTATCGTAATAGACCACTTGCTGATAAGCGTCTTCACGGTCATTTCTCAGGTCATATTGCCAATAAGTCAGTCCTGACCAGATCACGATAAAGGAAATCAGCCAGCCTACAAACTTCAATATGAAAGACTGAAAGCGAACATAGAAGAAACGAAACTTCTTCAGCAGCCCAACAAGAAAAAATGCACCAATAAAAGAGGCAAAGATTTTCAGGATCAGCCAGCCAAACCAGCTTAATAGAGCAAAGAAATAATCCGGACTATCCCCAATACTGGCCAGATTAGCATCGACACTGACTGGTAAATGCAGCTGCTGAAGCTGAGTACTCAGGCCAAAAAAGCCATAAACCAGTTCCTGCTGAAAGAACAGGCCTGTCACAGATGCAATACAGACCGTAGAGGTGGTCAGTCCCAAAAGCATCAAATTACGTTGACGCTTTTTGAGTGCGATAACCCCCTGCTTAATTTCCTGAGGATTTACAGCATATTCATCTAAGGGCGGCAATCTCTACTCCTTTTTTTAGATCTTGGCCCTACTGGATTTAGTTGGGTTTGGATCCACTGGTACTTGATTCAATCACCAAATGATTCAAATTATCTTGCAAGGCTCTTAAACGTACCGTTGCTTCAGTACGTTTCTGTACACCTTCTTTCTGGATCTGAATCACATCATTAACAGTTTTAATGAGGGTATTTTGCACATGTTCAAGCGTTTCAATATCAATAACGGAACGCTGGTTGGCTTTTGCCGTATCGACCGAGTTTTGATGCAATAAATCTGCATTACGGCGTAAAAGCTCATTGGTCGCATCATCAATGGTATTGGCCAGCTGTACGCTGTTCTTCTGTTCATTCAGTGAAATGGCCAGACTGATCTGGTTTTTCCATGCCGGTAACGTAATATTTTTAATGGCATAGAATTTATCCACCAGCATCAGGTTATTGGACTGGATAATCCGGATCATTGGCAAAGTCTGCATCGCAGATTGCTGCAATACCTGTAAATCACTGATGCGTTTTTCCAGATTATTGGCCAGATGATTTAGGTCATAGATTTTTTGCGTGGTGCTCTGATCTTGTGGCAAAGCTGTGAGCGCAGCAATTTCCTGCTGCAATTCCTGTTCACGTAAACGTCCAGCTGCAATATGAATACCCAGCTGCTTGTATTCTTCCTGCACCCCATCGAACATTTTATCCAGGGTATCAACGCGGGCTTTTAATCCGGATTGCGATGTTTCAATTTCCTTGACCAGCACATCAATCTGTTCTTTGGTGGTATTGAAATGCGAGTCAAAGTTATCTTTAACCCCTTTAAACTTGCTGATGATATTGCCCAGAAATCCTGAACTTTTTTTCTTGTTCAAGATACTGCTGGTATTCAGTTGCTGTGCCACCTGCACCACCTGATTCAGCTTTTGACCGGTTGCATCCAGATCTTTGTTCTGCACCAGATTCAGCAATTCATCGGTATAGCTTGAAGTTTTGGTCGCTATATTTTTGCCATATTCGGCCACACTATTATGACTCATATTCTGCAGTTCTTTACGTGCTGCCAAGACCCCCTGAAAATCGGCAGGCTGCAAGCCCAGCTCTTTGAGATCCATTTGCTGAAACTTCTGTTCAGTCAGTTCAGTTGAGCTTTCGACAGGTAAATTTACTACATCAGATTTGGTCATGTTTCACCTTATATTGTTATGTATTCGAGGGTTTCTCGATTGACTTTTTTAACGTTTTAATCAGATTGTCCCGTCTATTATCAAGTTTTTCCAGATCACTTGTCGAGTGTTTCGTCTGGCTTTGTTTGACATGATATTGCCAGGCCGGAATCAGCACCTGTTGCGCTTCTTTAAACCGATCCAGCAGGCTATAAGACAGTTGCTGGGACAATTGCATCTGGGTAATGGCAATGTCATTACTGCTTTGCAAGGTTCTTAAGGTATGCACCTTTTTTGACAGCCGCTCAGAAAAATTATCCAGTGGATGCTGATTCCTTACAAACTGCGGATATTCAGATAAAAATTCTTCTGCTGCCACAATATGCTTGGCCATTTGCTCACGTAAACCGATCAGCTGCTGGAATCGCGATTGGGATTTCTGGATTTCAATTTGCAACTTACGGCTAAGGTGATCTGCCTGATCCAGTAAATAGTCCAGTTTTTTATAGTATTCAACCTGACTTGAGCCATAGTCCAGATCAATACCCAGCCATTTCTGCAAGGCATTAAATTTACGTTTTTTTAAATATTTTTTTGATTGAGCCAGCATGTGAATCAGCTGTTCAATCGTCTGGCTCAGTTGTTGGATCAGATGCGGATCTACCCCATTTAATAGTACGGACTGCGCCTGAATAAGTGAGTCCGCATAATGATTCAGCTTGTATTGATCGTGGAGTAAAGGCACAAGTTCGTTGCGCTTGATACTTAGAATCTCGCTCTGCTCTACTGCAATGTCTTGGATTGGAATCAAAACATCTATCTGTGACATGGCCCTTTAAACTCAATGAATTCGATTTTTATAGTACGTCTTTTCATTCAACATAACATGTAGCATTTTGCAAAGGAATGCTTCAAGCCATAGAATTTTCTTTATATACGTTGAAGATATTGTTGGAATTAAGTTTGGCATACAGTCATTTCTTGTATGAATCATTTTGCTTCTAGCCTACTGTTGCTCTCTATAACCTTTCCCATCAGCCTCAAATAGGCTAATAATCAACCAAATAAGGATAAGCACAATAAATGCCAAGTTAATTTATGGTCTTAATTAAGCTTTTTTTAAACTTAAGAATACTTATAAAGCATTATAAAACATAAATAATTCTCGAATTTTAAGCATGAATTATTTATGATCAAGATCAACAATAAAGTAGGTAACCTGAGAATAAAATGGAACGTTTTTTTCATAATACGATGTATGCCGCACGCTGGATCTTAGCTCCTGTCTATTTTGGTTTATCATTCGCTTTATTATTGCTGGCTTTAAAATTCTTTCAGGAAGTGATTCATGTCCTGCCGCATATCTTTGAATATACTGAAGCTGACCTGATCTTGGTAATTCTCTCCCTGGTTGATATGACCATGGTTGGTGGACTTATTGTGATGGTGATGTTTTCAGGTTATGAAAATTTTGTTTCACAACTCAAAATCGATGAAAATAAAACCCGCCTGAACTGGCTCGGCACTATGGATGCCAATTCGCTTAAACTCAAAGTTGCGGCTTCCATCGTAGCTATTTCTTCGATTCATTTACTGCGTATTTTTATGGATGCCCGCAACGTCGAGAATGACAAAATCATGTGGTACATCATTATGCATCTGACTTTTGTGATTTCTGCATTTATTATGGGTTATCTGGATAAACTCACAAAGCATTAAAACATGGATATTAAAAAGCCCCGATTATAGGGGCCTTTTTATATTGGCGAATTAACTAAAAAATTATAGATAGTCACCTTCTCGTTCCGGCTGATACAGCACTTTTTCAATCGTGACTTTCATCAACTGACCATCAGGTTGTGGCCATTCAATGGTCTGTCCTTCTGCCAAGCCCAAGATTGCAGTTCCAATCGGTGCTACGACATTCACTTGCCCTTTTTCACCTTTAAACTCATGCGGGTAGACTAAGGTGATTTCTACAGGCTCCGTTGATGGTGCAATCGTCAGCAATGCACGCGCATGCATGGTCACCACATTGCTTGGCATGTCCTCTGGCTTGACCACTTCAGCACGAGCCAGTTCATCTTCCAGTTGAAGCATGGTCTCACTGAGCTTGTCCTGATTTTCAAGCATGGTTTCGAGACGCTCCACATCCTGTTCAGATAAAATAATTTTTGGTTTAGCCATTCTTACTACCTTGTTTAATGAATGATTGAATAGTCTTTAAAAAGCGAATGAATCTAGGTTCTAAGTGGTTAATCAGATTAAATTAAGTTCAAATATAAAAAATCTATTTTTAGCTGCTAAAAAAATTGTGTCTTAACTCAACTTATAAAGCTGTTTTTCAAAGAATGTAACCAGTTTTAGAAAAACTCAATACTCTTTTCGAAATCAGATTTATAGGATCTGTATTTCTCAACTTTGTTTTATAAAAGGATAAGTATTTTCTATATAGGATTGATTAAGCTTTGATCTTATCTTCCCTTTTAACTCATCGTAAAAGCTAGCAGCAGAAGATGAGTCAGAAAAAATATCACCCAATAAAAAAGCCCCCTTGAGGGGGCTTTTCTCAAGTTAGGCTTATTTTGCGTAAACAGGGAATTTAGCACAAACAGCAGCAACTTTTTCTTTAACCGCAGCGATCACAGCTTCATCGCCTTTAGCATCAAGGATATCAGCGATCCAACCAGCAAGTTCACGAACTTCTGATTCACCGAAACCACGAGTCGTTACAGCAGGTGTACCGATACGGATACCTGAAGTCACGAATGGAGAACGTGGATCATTTGGTACAGAGTTTTTGTTCACAGTGATGTGTGCAGCACCCAACCAAGCGTCAGCATCTTTACCAGTGATGTCTTGTTTGATCAGAGACAACAAGAACAGGTGGTTTTTAGTGCCGCCAGATACAACATCGTAACCGCGTTCGATTAGAACTTCAGCCATTGCTTGAGCATTCTTAACCACTTGTTGTTGGTATGCTTTGTATTCAGGTGCCATTGCTTCTTTGAAGCAGATTGCTTTAGCAGCAACCGCGTGAACCAGAGGACCACCTTGGTTACCTGGGAATACAGCTGATTGAAGTTTTTTCTCGATTTCTTCGTTTGCTTTTGCAAGGATCAGACCTGAACGAGGACCACGAAGAGTTTTGTGAGTTGTTGTTGTTGTTACGTCAGCAATTTGAACTGGGCTTGGGTAAACGCCAGCAGCAACCAGACCAGCAACGTGAGCCATATCTACAAACAGGTAAGCGCCAACTTTATCCGCGATGTCACGGAAACGTTGCCAATCTACGATTTGGCTGTATGCAGAGAAACCAGCTACGATCATACGTGGTTTGTGTTCTACAGCTAGACGTTCAACTTCTTCATAATCGATCTCACCAGTTTCTGGATTCAGACCGTATTGAATTGCATTATAAGTTTTACCTGAGAAGCTTACTTTCGCACCGTGAGTCAAGTGACCACCGTGAGCCAAGCTCATACCCAATACTGTGTCGCCTGGGTTAAGCAGCGCTAAATAAACTGCAGAGTTTGCTTGAGAACCAGCATGTGGCTGAACGTTAGCATAATCAGCACCAAATAATTCTTTAGCACGGTCAATTGCCAATTGTTCAATGACATCTACATATTCACAACCGCCATAGTAGCGTTTGCCTGGGTAGCCTTCTGCATATTTGTTAGTGAGTTTTGATCCTTGAGCTTCCATTACTGCTGGTGAGCAATAGTTTTCAGAAGCGATCAACTCGATGTGCGCTTCTTGGCGAGCATCTTCGTTAGAGATTGCTTGAGCGATTTCTGGATCAAATTCAGCAATAGAGATATTGGCAAACATTAGCGAGGTCCTATTAAATTAGGGCTTTTAAGCCGTGCTAAGATTGGCGCGTATTGTAACATGAACTTTGCCAATTTCGATCATGAACTTTATTCAGTTTGCAATAAAAATAGCTCATGCTTAAAAAAACATGAGCTATAGAGATAAAAATAAGTTATTGAATTGGCATTAGAGATTTTACATCTGAAATAATATTAGCGATATTCAGTGCATAGACACTACCATGATCCCATGAACCGTCTGTAATATATCGTACCGAGGTTTGTTTCTGATTCGCTAAGCTCACTAAAACATCTGTTGCAGCCTTTGGAACAGTAGAATCCGCCTCTCCCTGATAAATAATCACAGGTGTAGACACTTTAACCTGTAAAGGCTGAGAGTCTTTATCCAGGAAATTCTTCACTACTGGAATACTCATAAAATTAGCTTGAGTACGCGGATATTCTTCCAGATTCCCATTGGTTTGGGCATAAGCTCCCATTGCCGTACCGAATTTGTTGCCTAATACATCATAACAATCTGTTTCGGCATTCTTGGCAATCTCGTCTGTTGGTGTTTTAAAGACCTGAATATATTGCAGATTTGGATTCGGATTACGCAATCCCGCGACGATCAGCGCGGTAAAAGTATCTAAAGAGGCTAGAGTTTGAATCTTTTTATTCAGATCTGGTTCTTGTCCAGCTTGAGCCTCTCCCCCTGCCAGAATCAGACTGAAATTAGAAGCAGGTGCTAAAGCTACCGTACCTTTATAAGTCATTTGAGAAGCACGTGCTGCATATTGGGCAGCGCCTAAAGCCGCTTGACCACCTTGAGAATGACCGACAGCCATCCACTGATTAGAGGCATCCGAACCTAAATAGTCTTTTGCTGCGACGACAGCATCGGTAATCGAATAAGCTTCACTCTTAAGGTTAAGGAAAGGATGAAGTTCTTTTCCACCCGGCTCACCCAAACCTTCATAATCAGGCGCAACGACCACATATCCCGCTTGAAGGAATCCGGCAATCATATTTTTGATATAAGAATTTATTTCATTGCGACTTGGTGCACACTGATCGGCCACACCCGTCGTACCATGTGCCCATGCCACTATCGGCCAACCTTTTGCAGGAGGCGTTCCTTTTGGAGTGAAAAGCAGTGCCGTCGCTTGGGTTTCCTTATTATTAATACCTAACATCTTATAGGTCATGACCACGCTCTCATCGGCAACAGCAGTCAGATCTGTTTTGGTATAGGCTACAGGTGTGGTTACGACTGGATTGTCAATATTATTTACGGGAATAGCGGGTTTGGATTCATAATAACGATCATCATCGCTATCATTACAGGCAGTTAAAGCTACGCTTAGCGCGAGTAGAGAACCAGTCAATACATGACGTTTCATCGATCTTATCCTTGTCTTAATTATTATCTCTCATAATTTTTATAGTTTTATCTTTATCAGTTGATAAAACTAGACAATAATTTCCCAAGTTATTTCATTAAATACAAGAGATTATTTTGTTATTTTTCTAATAAATAGCGATTTAATTTATGACCATTCCAACACGATAAATTTAAGTTTTGGAAATATTTACAGAAACTTTGAAAACTTTTATTTATAAGTGTAGATTACAAATATTCTATATCAGTCAAAAAGTCTGCAATTAAAGTTGAAATCCGGCATTTCAATTGTCAGGATCGAAACAATAATGTTAGATTTTGATATCCACTTTTTTTCAGGCATATTCTCGTCATGCAGGCTATCATTCTCGATACTGAAACCCATACCTTGAATGGTCAACCCATTGAAATTGCCTATGCGCCTGTAGAGATCATAGACCATAAAATCAGTCTGGATAAAAGTCGCTTGTTTGATCAGCTTTATTCATGCGACGAACCGATTTCCTTTGCCGCAATGGCCGTACATCATATTCTGCAGTCCGATTTGGAAGGACAACCGCATTACAGCAGCTTTGAACTCCCGCAAGAAACCACTTATATCATTGGCCATAATATTGATTATGATATTCGTGCCTTAGAAAAATGTGGCGTCGATTCATCGAATATTAAAGCAATTTGCACCCTTGCTCTCGCCCGCCGAGTTTGGCCAGAGGCTGAAGCGCATAATATCTCTGCATTAATCTATATGATTACCAAAGGCAGCGAACGCGCCCGGGAAATGATCCGTAAAGCCCATCGCGCCGATATGGATATCATTTTGACAGCAAATATCCTGATGCATATTGTGCATCACCTGAAAATCAGCAGTATTGAAGAACTCTATGAGGCATCTGAAGATGCGCGTATTCCACAAACCATCAATTTTGGTAAGCACCGTGGTACTGCGATTGCCGATCTTCCTGCTGACTATGTTCAGTGGCTCCTTCGCCAGGATGACTTAGATCCTTATCTACGCAAAGCATTGGAAAATACGGCGATCCTTACGCTGTAAATTAAATTTTTTCGTCCCTCTTTAAATATTGAGAGGGATTTTTAACTAATCATGTTTTGTTTTATTCAGCAAGTGAAACAAAGTATTTTATAGATGACTACCTTAGTCTTTAAAGCTCTTAACTAATCGCTATTCAGAATAAAAATAGATGCAAATCAATATTAATTTATTGATTTTTAATAATTTAATATTTAATCCTTTCTCACGCCTAACTGTTCTTATACTTTAGCGTGATAGAACATACCTCTAAACAGGCGCATATAGGAAATAATATAAATTAATCCTCTTTTTTCCCATGCAATACTATCTTGAATTCGATGCCTTTGATAATCCCATGCAGCTCAGTAAAGTGGGCAATTGGGTAATCACTTTTTTGAGTCCAGCTGAAGAATTGGACACTATACAACTTGCGATTACTTATGTACTGCCCCGCCAGATCAGTGACGCATTACAGCCACGACGGGTATTAATTCAAAAGAGTTCAATCGAACATCATTGGCTAATTCAAACCATTGAATGTTTTGACAGCGCGACCAATCAGGAAGTACATATTAGGCCTGCAGATGAACTCGGACAGCAAACACTTCATCAGATTCTGGACGAGTTTGACCGTTATGATGTAAATGTCACATTAAAAGTTTTCTGAAATAATGCTTTTCTCAGAGCGTATTTTTGAAGAAGTTCATTTAGATCATCTATGTAGATAGCTTGATGCTATATAACATAAAAAATTAAGAAACTGAGAAATGATAGGAATTTATCCAATCTCTTTGAATTAAATTTATCAGTTTTTATTCTGCATCAAACTATTTATAAAGAAGCTGAACTAAGATATCAAAATCAAGCTCATCATTGGATGAGCTATATCTTTTTTTAAGGGTCGCAAAGCAGCATAATGAATCCCGGATCCTTATTTAGGTTCTAAAACACGATAGATACAGTCGGTCTGCTCACTGGCAAATAACAGTTCAATCGTTGGCCGGATAATTTCATCATCCACGACAATATATTCGACTTGCTGTTCCAAACGCTGGGACGGATCACTATGCTGAGCGCCAGCACGTAGTAATGCTTTTACATTCAGAATTTTGCCATACTGGTTTTTGACTTGCACTTCAATTAAATCTTTTGTCATCGTCATACCTCCCTTTATTGGCATTATTAAATTTGCTTGTCTGAATTCTTATAACATAGTTATTTGAAAGGCTTTCAAACGAATATGTAAGATTTTTTAGCGAGCACCTTTTATTGACTATATATTGTCGCTAATGAAGAATGTGCCATACAAATAAAAGAGTCAAAATTATTAATAACTCACGCTTAAAATTTTGCATTAAAAAGCCCGCATCGCTGCGGGCTCTGTGTTGGATGGCTAGTGCTAGATCTATTGCCTGAACCGAAGTTCGAACTCAACTAACTGTCATTGATCCGTCCAACTTATTGGTAGCGTCGTTTCGTTTTATAACCTACCATGAGTTCAATATAGCAGGATTTTTTTTACCTACAATACGCTTTTACACTTCTAAAAGAAGACTTATACAATATTTAAATTGTGCTTTTTCAAAAGCAGATTAAAATATTTTGGCTGGCTCAATAGAGCACTATAAACAATTCTATTCTTTTCTATCTCTACATCCTATCTATTTAAATTTCAATAAAAAATATTCTTTATTTATGTGAAAAATGAATAATTTCATCTAAATACAATTTCAAGTCTTAAGTAAAAGAGTTCGCTATTAAGGCGATTGATTAGCCACTAAAAGTAATAGCGAAAACCAAATTGATAAGTAACCCCATTTAAGTCCAGATCATCACTCTTACCAGAGACACATGCGCCATTCATACAAATCTTGGCATCACGGTTAAACATCCATTGATAACCAAAAGATCCAAATAAATCTGCTTCAGGAGCAACTTTATAACCGACCTCCAATGCAACAGGAATTGTAAAATAATCCAATTCAAGATCGATTCGACCAAGATCTGCATCTGTTTCGCTTTCATCTACCCAGCTCATTCCCAGACCTATAAAAACTGCTGAATAAAGCTGATCATTTTCCAGAAATTTATTTTTTATCCCCACTGCAACTTGATTGTAATCAATATCTGAACTTTGAAATTTGTATTCGGCCCATAAGCTGGTAGTCGAATGGGATTGATACTCACCATTAATAAACAGCCCATCGAATGATTCAGTACCCAAAAAACTGTCTGATCCTATTTTTGAACCGGCGTAGCCAAAAGCTAAAGAGTACTGACTTATTAGGTTTTCTTGAGCATAATAAGGTGTAGTCGTAATAACTGCTTTATCTATTGCAGCAGGATTACCATATTGAATAGCTAAAGGTGTATTCGCTCCAGCAACTGAAGAAGCCCCAATCATTAACCCAATGAATAATAATTTTTTCATATCTATATCTCATTTTTATTGTGAGCATAAGATACTAATTTTTTGATAGAAAAACTACTCAGTACATCTATTTATAGGAACAACAATTTATGAGATTAAACAAACTATAAATACAACAATGTAATTCACCCACTTTTATAGAATTAAAGGACCAAGGCGACTTATTCATATATATTCTCAACAAGAGGTAATTCCCGATGGTTAAACCAGATGAAGAGTTGAATGAAGAATTCCCAGAAGAGGAATTAGATCCGCAAGAGAAACAGGATCGAGAGATTCAACGCGGTCAGTTAGGCGTGGATCAAGACCCTCAGGTTAAAAGAGATCAAATACGTCAAAAACATCAGGATGAAGAGGAAGAGAATCCATAATTTATTTTATAGATCTGAAATTGATTTTTTAATCTAATGAGGAAAGTGAACTTATAAAATGATGGTGCGGCCAGCGGGACTCGAACCCACGCCACAGGCTTCGGAGACCTGTACTCTATCCAGTTGAGCTATGGCCGCAGCTTTTTGGAATGCGCACATCATAACAAAAATTCGCATAAGGTAAAGCAACTATCTATAACTTCGTTATTTTTATGCCTATCCTTTATACAGTGTGCCAAAACAGCAACAGAGAATTCCATGTGAATGACTTGGTTTATTCTGCAAGATCACTCACAATATCTCAACTTTTCACCATTTGAGATCTCTATGACTGATGCGCTGACATTAAGGGATTTGTCGAAGACCTATGGAAATGGTTTTCAGGCACTTAAAGGAATTAACTTAACTGTACCTGAAGGTGAATTCTATGCCCTGTTAGGACCTAATGGCGCGGGCAAGTCCACTACTATTGGTATTATCAGTTCATTAACAAGAAAAACTTCTGGAACCGTTGAAATTTTTGGTCACAATCTGGATACCCACCCTTCTGAAGCCAAACAATGTTTAGGCGTGGTACCCCAAGAATTTAACTTCGCCCAGTTTGAAAAAACCTTTGATATTCTGGTCACTCAAGCCGGTTATTACGGTATTCCTAAAAAAATTGCCCAAGCGCGTGCTGAAGAATATTTAAATAAACTGGGTCTTTGGGAAAAACGCTCTACTCAAGCTCGTATGCTTTCAGGGGGTATGAAACGTCGCCTGATGATCGCTCGTGCGATGATGCATGAACCAAAATTATTGATTCTGGATGAACCAACAGCCGGTGTGGATATCGAATTGCGTCGTTCCATGTGGGATTTTCTTAATGAAATGAACGGTAATGGTACTTCTATTATTTTAACGACTCATTATCTGGAAGAAGCAGAGATGTTGTGTCGTCAAATTGCGATTATCGATCGTGGTGTGATCAAAGAAGATACCACTATGAAGAACTTCCTGAATCAGCTCAATGAAGAATCCTTTATCTTCGATCTGGCTGCGCCTATTGAGCCATTAAATATTGAAATTATTGGTGTGAAATTTAATTTAGTTGATCCAATGACCCTAGAAGTGACACTGGATAAAGCACACAGTATGAATGATCTGTTCCAGTTACTGGAATCACAAAACATTCAGGTACGCAGTATGCGTAACAAGTCAAACCGCTTAGAAGAACTATTTGTGAAAATGGTCGAGAAAAATCTGGATGGAGCTGTACAATGAATATAAATCAGCTCGGCGTTGCCTTATATACCATCGTTCATAAAGAAGTTCGCCGTTTTATGCGGATCTGGCCACAAACTCTGCTGCCACCTGCCATTACCATGAGTCTATATTTCGTGATCTTCGGTAATCTGGTCGGTTCACGTATTGGGGAAATGGGCGGCTATAGTTATATGGAGTTTATTGTCCCTGGTCTGATTATGATGGCGGTGATTACTAATAGTTATGCCAACGTTTCTTCCAGCTTCTTTAGCTCAAAATTTCAGAAAAGCATTGAAGAGCTAATTATGAGCCCGGTACCTTTACATGCCATTTTATGGGGCTATGTATTGGGTGGTGTAATTCGTGGTCTGTTTGTTGCCATTATTGTCAGTGCCATGAGCCTGTTTTTTGCAGACCTTTATATTACTAACTGGTTTGTGACTATATATACAGTACTCATTACCTCGCTATTATTCTCTCTAGGCGGTTTTATTAATGCTGTCTATGCCAAATCTTTTGATGATATCTCGATCATCCCGACTTTTGTACTTACACCACTGACCTATTTAGGCGGTGTATTTTATGCGATTTCAGCCTTAAGTCCGTTCTGGCAAAATCTCTCTTTAGTTAACCCGATCGTGTATATGGTCAATGCGTTCCGTTTCGGCATTTTAGGTCATAGTGATGTCAATGTTTCCGTTTCATTGGTCGTGATTACTTTCTGGTGTGCCGTGCTTTACGGTATTGCTTACTATTTATTGTCTCGTGGTTCAGGAATGCGTGAATAATGAGTGTAGAACATTCTCTCCTTGGTAAAGACACCAACTACCCAACAGAGTATCAACCCGATATTTTGTTCCCGATTTCTCGTGCGCCTGCCCGTGAAAAATATGCCCATATTGAAGCTATTCAGCAAGGCAAAGACTGGTGGCATGTTTTTGAAATTTCATGGTTAAATTCTGCCGGCATACCTCAAGTGGCTATTGGTCGAATTACCCTGCCAGCATCTTCCCCAAATCTCATTGAATCAAAGTCTTTAAAGCTCTATTTCAATAGCCTGAACTTTGCCAAGTTTGATTCAAAAGAGGCCTTTATTGCAACTGTAGAAAAAGACCTCTCAAAAGCTGCCGGTGCTGAAATCACACTGGATCTTTTCCATGTTGATGAACTTGAAATTTCCAAGCCTGAAGGTATCTGTATTGATGACCTGACTCCGGAACGCCTGGAAAATCATCCAGATGCTTCTTTATTGTCTTTAGATCAGTACAGCGATGAAAATATCGAAGTACAACTCTATTCACATTTATTAAGAAGTAACTGCCCAGTCACTGGACAACCGGACTGGGGTACAGTATTTATACGCTATCAGGGCAAAAAACCTTGTTATAAGAGTATTTTGGCTTATATTATTTCGTATCGTCAGCACAACGGTTTTCACGAACAATGTGTGGAACAGATGTTTGCCGATATCTGGCAAAATCTGAAACCGGAAAAGCTGATGGTATATGCGACCTATACACGCCGTGGTGGATTGGATATCAACCCTTGTCGTGTATCGGATTCCACATGGATGCCTCGCCCTATTCGTTTAGCGCGACAATAAAAAACATTGAGGTTTAAGAATGCCTTTTTTTGGTTTTATTCCTTCTGCAGAACTATTAAATACAATTCAGACTGCACAGAAAAATAAAAACTCGAGTGAACCGCTTTATCCACTGCGGGATAAAACTGCATTAATGATTAATGATGAAATTATTGATGCAATTCTCACGGAACTGGTACGCCGTTTTCCTGCAAGCGAAAAACGCGATACGGCAGAAAAACTGGCAGGCTATATCAAGTCTACTGTGGCAGTGTTACTGAAACAGTTACTGAGTAAAGCACCAAATGAAGTCGTCAAGGAGTCGATTGCTTTTTCTGAACGCAGCCTGTTTAAAGATCTGGAAGGAAATTTCCGTATTGGTGAATCACTGGATGCCAATCTGGTCACCAATCTAAAACACCATTATGCAGAATTAAAAGCTGGCCAAAGTGTCGATAAGCAGAGTCTCAGCAATCTGTACAAACAGTTTGGTGAAGCGACTGTACGTCATTTCATGGTCGACTTTAATAAAACCTTAGATTTAGGCATGATTAAACGCAAGGCTGCTGATATTGGTGCTTCAGCGGTAATCAAAGCGATTAATATTGCAGCAGATAAAATCATCCTGAATTTAAATAAGGATGAACTTCAGGCAATGGCAGAATATCACGACACCCTATTCTTTACTGAATAAAGCCGCATATTTATTCAAATAATGCAGATTAAGCCTGACTTCGGTCAGGCTTTTTTGTGGCTTAAGAAATAGCTTGTTACAGTTATTGTGAACTAAAATACAAAATGCTGAAAAAACAACCAACCCTTTCCTGTTTTTAAGGGAGTTTATATGACTCTTATTCATCAGAATGTTATCTTTAATATTGCCTCTAATGCCAGAAAATTGAGAAAAGTGAATTGATCTTTTTCATGGCACGATTCAAATGACATAGCCACAAACCTATCAAAAAATTGGAAATCATACCAAGATGTTGAAATCGAATTTTTATAAAAAATTGAAGCAGCTTTCGATCCTTGTCAGTGCATTCGGACTCAGTAGTTTAAGCCTGGCCAACGATTTTCAATATCATCCCTCTTATGCCAGTTTCAAGCAGAACACTATGCAGACCTATGGTCTAAGTGCTCAGCAAGTAGACAGTGCAATGACGGGAGCAAAAAATCTTCCAAATATTATCAATATCATGAATCGTCCAGGTGAAAGTAAGCCTTGGTATGCCTATAAGACCAATTTTCTGTCTGAAGGCACGATTCAACGTGGTGTACGTTTCAAGCAGCAATATGCTGCAACACTAAATCGCGCTGAGCAGCAGTTTGGTGTACCACAATCGATCATTTTGGGGATTTTGGGGGTAGAGACCGGTTTTGGCAGCAACAAGGGTTCATTTGTGACCCGTGATGCACTGGCAACTCTTGGCTTTGGTTATGAACGTCGTGCGCAATACTTCCAGGATGAACTGGCGGCATTGATCGCATGGTCATATAAAGATGGTGTGTCAGCATCCTCGATCGTGGGTTCTTATGCAGGTGCTGTGGGCTATCCGCAGTTTATGCCAAGTAATATTCCAAAGTATGGGGTCGACTATGATGGCAATGGCCATATCGATCTGCGCAATTCTGCGGTAGATGCGATTGGTTCAATTGCAAACTATCTGGCTCAAAATGGCTGGCAACGTGATCAGCCAATAGCTTTCCCTGCCCGTTATACCGGCTCGAATCCTGATTCTGTCATCGCAAAAGATCTGACTCAGCCAACGCCTTATGGAGTAATCAAAACCCAAGGGATCAGTCCGATGAATCCGATTGTTCGTATTGATGATCTTGATATGGTCAATGTTATTCAATTACAAGAAAATTACGGACCGATTTACTATATTACTTATCCGAATTTTCAAGTGATTACCACGTACAATCGTAGTCGTATGTATGCCACTGCATTGTGGCTTTTAGGTACAGAAATTACGAGCCGATAACAGTAAAATTTCCTACCAACCATTAAAGTCAAGATTTTTATTAAACAAAATGCCTATTTTTTAGGCATTTTTTACGCCTTGTTACAATATTGATTATTTTTTAATCAGTCATTGTTTATTTTGCGTACTTTTTTTAACTATTTTAATTAAACACTAGACAGCCAGTTGCCAGCATGAATATTATCCAATTCGTTAAATGTAGTTGCATAAGTTAAATATCAGGCATGTTTATAGGGTTATCAGCTACTTAGGCCCAATCTAATGAAACATGCTGTTAGGAGTTGATTCAATGCATTCTTCTTTTTTGAAGTATTTTATGGCCATCGCCGCGACCGTTACTCTAACGCAATCGCAAGCAGATATGGTTCAGTCATCATCATTCAATAATGATCATGACAATTCGCGTCTTGCAGCGCGTGTATTAAACAAAGAAGCTCAAAGCTTCAATTCAAATTTCACAAATTTGAACAGCCTTTCAATCACTGAGCGTTCTGGCGATAAAGTTCGTCGTCAAACCATTGCAGCAAAAATTGCAATTCCTGCAGAAGAGCCTTCAGTGATTGAGAAACTGAACAATGTTGCTTCAAACACAGTTCGTAAATTCAGTCAGACAGGTACAGCATCTTGGTATGGTCGTCAGTTCCATGGCCGTAAAACTGCCAGTGGTGAAACATTCGATATGAATGCAATGACTGCTGCACACCGTAGCCTGCCATTAAACTGCTTTATCCGCGTGACTAACAAAAACAATGGTAAGAGTGTTGTCGTGAAGGTGAATGACCGTGGTCCATTCCATGGCAACCGTGTTCTAGATTTATCTTACGGCGCTGCTAAACAGCTTGGTATTACCAATGCTGGTACTGCACATGTTAATATTGAGCGTGTAGATGGTCCAAACTCATAAGATTTGACCGCTCTACATTTAACTCAAAAGCCACAGTCATGTGGCTTTTTTATTTGGTGATGTAGAGCAAGAATTCGAACTACTTTTATCCTTAATACTGTCGATATTATTCCATTCAGATATAGGCCTCCTCTCCTTTACTCACCCACTATCGATTTCACTTTGACCATCCCCTCAAACTGTTTTATATTTTGAAAATAACAGTACGTTCATGGATGGGAGCGATAGAATGAAAACAATATCCGAATGGTTAGATGAATATAGTGAAAGTCATCAAAATAAAACCAACAAACTGATCCATTGGGTCTGCGTGCCTACCATCTATTTTTCCATTATTGGCATCATGGCGCACTTTAGCGCTTTACTAACTGCCCTGCTCCTGGTTCTGGCTTTTGTGTTTTATGCACGTTTAGATATCGTACTGGCTGTGGCAATGGCAGCTCTAACACTGATGATGGCCTGGTTCATCTGGGTCTTGCCTGTAGGGATCGGCTTCTTTATTGCCTTGTTTGTTTTTGCCTGGATTGGGCAATTTTATGGACACAAAGTCGAAGGTAAAAAGCCTTCTTTCTTCAAAGACCTTCAATTCCTTCTCATTGGCCCGTTATGGTGCATGGATGCCTATTTAGGCAAAGTCCTACCTAAATGGAAATCTCGTCAATCTGAGGCAATACAGTGCGCTTAAAGCGTATGTAATATCATTACATTTATAAAATCAAGGAAAATTCCCTTATTGATAGGTTTTTCCTTGGTGTTTTAACCAACCGCTGATGTGCTTATTGGATGGATCATGATGGGTCCAATGAATCACCCCGCCTTTTTCGCTATATTCATACTCACCAAAAAACACAACCTGATCCCCTTTTTGAATATTCTGGATGCGTGGTGCCAGATCAATATTGTGCGCAACCAATACAGTTTGACCAGTGGATAACTCCAGAATAAATTTCTGATGGCGGGAACCTTCATTATCATCTTTTAATAACGCTACCACCTTACCACTCGCCTGAACCTGAAGATCACTTTGTCTTTGCTGGTAAGCTTGCTTTATGCGCTGGGTATCATCAGAAAGCTTATGCGTACTTTTTTGAACATTAGTCTGCTCTTGAATCGCAACTTCTGCTGAAGGTACAAAAGTATTGGCCTGTTGTTTAGATTCTGCTAAATCCAGACCTAAATAAGCAGCCACCAAAAGTGCAATGACAGCCCCGATCCCCATATCGGTTTTATTTGCCATAATTCCTCCTTGATCATTCTTTATTTAGTCATAAAAAAAGCCCCATTCGGGGCTTTTTTCTAATTCGTTACCGAATTATTTTGCAGCAGCCTGAGCAGCAGCAACTTCTTCAGCGAAAGAAAGCTCAGCTTTTTTCTCGATACCTTCACCCACTTCGAAACGAACGAAGTTAGCAACAGTAGTACCAGTCGCTTTAAGAACTTCAGCAACTTTCTTGTCGTTGTCGATTACGTATTGTTGACGCTCAAGAACAACTTCGTTCAGGTATTTCTCAACAGAACCTACAACCATTTTCTCAACGATGTTTGCTGGTTTGCCAGATTCAAGTGCTTTTGCTTCAGCGATTTCTTTTTCTTTCGCGATAAGGTCAGCAGGAACTTGTTCAGCATTTACAGCAACCGGGTTGAATGCAGCAATGTGCATTGCCAAGCCTTTACCAGTTTCAGCATCACCTGAGTAAGATACAACAACACCGATACGAAGACCGTGTTTGTAAACAGCAAGGTTTTCACCTTCAACAATTTTCGCACGACGTACTTGAATGTTTTCACCGATTTTTTGAACTAGCGCAATACGAGCTTCTTCTACAGTAGCGCCATCTTCAAGTTTAAGTTCAGCGATTTTAGCAGCGTCAGTTTCGTTTGCAGCAAGTGCAGCAGCAGCAACTTTCGCAGAGAAACCAGCAAAGTTTTCGTCTTTAGCAACGAAGTCAGTTTGGCAGTTTACTTCTAGAAGGATTGCTTTGTTGCCTTCTTGAGCAATTGTGATCGCGCCGTCAGCAGCAATGTTACCAGCTTTTTTAGCTGCTTTTGCTTGACCAGATTTACGAAGGTTGTCGATCGCTAATTCGATGTCACCACCAGCTTCTGTCAAAGCTTTTTTACATTCCATCATTGCTAGACCAGTACGATCACGCAGTTCTTTAACCATGCTTGCTGTAACTGCAGTCATGTTTATCTCCTAAATTCGGTAGAAAATGAATTCTTTTTAGAACAGAAACGGCCCAGAGGATTCTCATGGGCCGCCTGCATACATAACGCTTACTTTGCCACCATCACGTGTCGCAAAAATGACAAGCTAGCGTCTAACGCATTAAGCCTCAGAAGCAGGAGCTTCTTCTGCTTTAGCTTGTGCATTTGCTTGTGATTGAGCATATTCTTTACCAGCAAGAATCGCATCAGCCATAGCAGAAGCATAAAGTGTTACTGCACGGATCGCATCGTCGTTACCCGGAATAACGTAGTCTACGTTGTCTGGGTTAGAGTTAGTATCAACGATACCGATTACAGGAATACCAAGGTTTTTAGCTTCTTTAATTGCAATCGCTTCGTGATCAACGTCGATTACGAATAATGCGTCAGGTAAACCACCCATGTTTTTAACGCCGCCTAAAGCACGTTCAAGTTTTTCCATCTCACGGCTACGTTCTAAAGCTTCACGTTTAGTAAGTTTAGCGAAAGTACCGTCTTGAGATTGAGTTTGAAGGTCTTTCAAACGGTTGATAGATTGGCGAAGAGTTTTCCAGTTCGTCAACATACCACCTAACCAACGGTGATCTACGTATGGTTGACCAGCGCGTTGAGCTTGTTCACGGATGATTGCAGAAGCAGCACGTTTAGTACCAACGAACAAAACTTTGTTCTTTTTGCTAGCCAATTGGTTAGCGAAGTTCAAAGCATCATTTAACGCAGGAACAGTGTGCTCAAGGTTGATGATGTGAATTTTGTTACGCGCGCCAAAGATGTATTGACGCATTTTTGGGTTCCAGAAACGAGTTTGGTGACCAAAGTGCGCGCCAGCTTGTAGAAGGTCGCGCATGCTTACGTTGTAATCTGCCATTTTCTTTACCTTAAAGTTTGGGTTAGGCCTCCATATATCCGCATTCTCCACCCTTGCGGGCACCCAGAGTAATGTGACGATATATGTGCGGATTTTTAATACACCATTCAATCAGCCTCGCAAATATATTCACGAAAAAGCATTTGATAAAATGGGCGGCTATTTATACCATAGTCACATACAAATTTCCAAAAGTTTTTAGAGATCATGAACACTACTTATCAAGCTCCCCGTCGTTTAATCAAATCCGCTGAAGATATCGAAAAGATGCGTATCGCTGGACGACTGGCTGCAGAAGTGTTGGATATGATCAAACCGCATATCAAACCCGGCGTAACGACACTGGAATTGGATACGATTTGTCATGACTATATTGTAAATGTGCAGAATGCCATTCCTGCATGTTTAGGTTATGGTGCAGCGCCTGGCCGCCCTGCTTTCCAGCATACAATCTGTACATCTGTAAACCATGTGGTCTGTCACGGGATCCCATCTGAAAACAAGATCCTGAAAAAAGGCGATATTTTAAACATTGACGTCACTGTCATCAAAGATGGTTTCCATGGGGATACCAATATGATGTACATCGTGGGTGGTGAAACTTCAATCCTGGCAAACCGTCTGTGCAAAGTCGCTCAAGAAGCCATGTATCGTGGTATGGCTGTGGTGAAACCAGGTGCTACTATTGGTGACATTGGTCATGCGATTCAAAAATATGTTGAATCTGAACGCTTTAGCGTTGTCCGTGAATACTGTGGCCATGGCATCGGTACGACTTTCCATGATGAACCACAAGTTCTGCACTATGGTCAACCAGATACCGGTATGGTTCTTGAAGAAGGTATGACTTTTACGATTGAACCAATGGTGAATGCCGGTGTTTGGCAAACCAAACTGCTGGGTGATAAATGGACTGTGGTCACTAAAGACCATAAATTATCGGCTCAATATGAGCACACTCTTTTGGTAACAAAAAATGGCATTGAAGTGCTGACTGCCCGTCCTGAAGAAGATTTGTCACGTTTTAGTGCATAACAACAACACTTTCTCACATAAATGGCCACTTTAAAGTGGCCATTTTTAGTTTATATTTCCCCTATTATTCTCATCCTCAAAGCATATTCTTAGTTCATGTCTATCTAAACTACCTATCGATGTTCAAGATAAGGTTGCACTGATTCAGCATTTTTTTCGTATATTTTTCCAAATTCTTTTGCCCAATGTGCACCATTTTAGGCTAAGATAATGTGCTTTTTATTTTTTAATCCCTATAAGAAGGAATACTGCCGTGGACGTACGTCTCTCTGATCGTGTGAATGCCATCAAACCGTCCCCTACGCTTGCTGTGACAAATAAGGCTGCTGAACTGAAAGCTGCTGGTCACAACGTTATTGGTTTGGGCGCAGGTGAGCCAGATTTTGATACCCCTCAACACATCAAAGATGCAGCAATTGCAGCAATTAACAACGGTTTCACCAAATACACCGCTGTTGATGGTACGCCAGGTCTTAAAAAAGCAATTATTGCTAAATTAAAACGTGACAATAACCTTGACTATCAAGCAAACCAAATCCTGGTTTCTTGTGGTGGTAAACAGTCTTTCTTTAACTTGGCACTTGCTTTGTTAAACAAAGGTGATGAAGTGATCATCCCTGCTCCATTCTGGGTAAGCTATCCAGATATGGTGATCATTGCTGAAGGTACACCAGTAATCGTGAAATGTGGTGAAGAACAACGTTTTAAAATTACTCCTGAGCAATTAGAAGCTGCGATCACTGACAAAACTCGTCTAGTGGTATTAAACAGCCCTTCTAACCCGACTGGCATGATCTACACTAAAGCTGAATTAGAAGCTTTAGCTGCAGTACTGCGTAAATACCCAGAAGTATTCATCGCATCTGATGACATGTACGAACCAATCCGCTGGGAAGATGAATTCTACAACATCGCAACTGTTGCCCCAGACCTTTACGACCGCACTATCGTATTAAACGGTGTGTCTAAAGCATATGCAATGACAGGCTGGCGTATCGGCTATGCAGCGGGCCCTGCTAAACTGATCGGTGCGATGAAAAAAATCCAGTCTCAGTCAACTTCTAACCCAACTTCTATTTCACAAGTTGCTGCAGAAGCTGCATTGAATGGTCCTCAAGACGTTCTTGTACCAATGGTTGAAGCATTCAAACGTCGTCATGACCTGGTTGTGAATGGCTTGAATGACATTAAAGGTATTTCTTGCCTACCTGCTGATGGTGCATTCTATGCATACGCAAACATCAAACCATTGATTCGTGCGAAAGGCCTGAACTCTTGCACAGAATTCTCTGCTTGGTTACTGGAAGAAACTGGTGTTGCAGTCGTTCCTGGTGATGCATTCGGTCTAGGTGGTTTCATGCGTATCTCTTACGCAACTGCTGACGAAGTATTAGTTGATGCGCTTGCACGTATCAAAAAAGCTGCTGATTCTATCGAAGGCGTTGATGAAGCAATTGCTTCTATCGAAGCTGAAAAAGCTGCGAAATAATCTAATTGATTAGATAAAAAAAACCCGCGATCATCGCGGGTTTTTTTATGCAGTTTGTAGATGCTTACGGTATTTAAGTCCCAAGCAAAGCAAGCACATCAATGCGGCAAAGGTATAGGAAATAGCCAGCATCCACCAGAAACCACTTATTCCTGAAACATCCAGGTTGAAATTGAAGAGCAATACTGGATGATAAGCCAAATACCAACCTCCACCCAATCCACCTAATAGCAGTACTCCACTAAAGATAAACATGGGGAAGACCACCACTTTCCAGCAGCGCAGCATATTGACGCTAATCACCAGAATCGCATCAAAAATATGCATCCAGCACAATAAGAACATCAATGCCAGACTCACCGCAAGCACATCCTTATTATCACTAAATAGCGTCACAATCGGTTTTTGAAAAATTGCGATCAAGATCGCCAAAACAATTGCGCTTGCGACCACCACACGTAACGCTTTAAAAGTTAAATCCCAGGCAGATTGCACTTGATTTGCACCAATCCTGGTAGAGACCAGAATGCTAAAAGCAGAGCTCATCGAAAATGGCACCATAAACAGCAGGCCAGCCAAACCCATCGCTACTTGATGCGCATTCACTATTATCTCCCCCAAAGGCAAGATCAATAATGCAATCGCACTAATTGTAAAGACATCAATAAATACGACAATTGCTGAGGGTAAGCCGATTCTTAAGATTTTTAGCAAAGTCTTAAAATGGAAGAATTGTCCGGACCAGTGCACACGCAACTGCTTTTCTAGAAATATCAGGTAATACACCACTAATAGTGCCCATTGAACAGTCAGATGAGCAATGAAAGCTCCCTTAACCCCATAGGCAGGTACATAACCCTGAATCCCAAAAATCAGGCAATAGGCCAAACTCACTTTGAATATCAGATAAAAAATATTGGCATAGAACACACGCTTCGCCTCACCACAGGCTTGCGTTAAAATATATAAAATACGTACTAACAAATGTGCTGGAAGCGTCCAAGCCAGTAACCATAAACAAGGTTGAATCAAAGCCTGTAATGCACTATCTGCTTTTAACAAATGTAGCAAAGGATCTGCATGAGTTAATAGCCATCCTGCAAATACAGACAGGACGATGACAATAAGGATGCTCTGTTTCAGAATTTTTTGAATATTATCAAAAGCACGTCGCCCATATGCTTCAGCAAGTTCCTGCATCATACCCTGCAAAATCCCCGTCCCCGAAACAAATAATAAAGAATAAATAGATAAACACACAGCCATAGCAGCCACATGTTGCGGTGAGTAATGAGACAGGAAAATCATGTCAAATATTCCGGCCAACATTATGATGCTATTACTCAAAAAAATCGGTACCCAAAGATGCAAAAACTGTTTCATTGCAAAATCACTCTATTCTTAATTCTTTTCTCGGGTTTTATTTTTAAACTGAATTATTTAAAACTGAGATATACAGT
Organism: Acinetobacter sp. YH12233; assembly: GCF_013417725.1. Taxonomy (NCBI): domain Bacteria; kingdom Pseudomonadati; phylum Pseudomonadota; class Gammaproteobacteria; order Moraxellales; family Moraxellaceae; genus Acinetobacter; species Acinetobacter sp. YH12233. The sequence goes on along the minus strand of NZ_VPDK01000011.1, from coordinate 34,376 downwards.
GGAAATCACATACAATCCTTGTGCCATAAATCTTTATATTTATTGATTTTTATAGAAAAGTTTAGTTTCTATCTTTAGTTCGCTTATAGAAAATAATAATTTATTGAGCTCAGAAACTATGAGTTTTTTTCGTTCCAATTTAACAATTTAATCAAAAGAAAGAATGATCATGACATGAAAAGCAGGATGCTATTTGAAATATGAACCTGCTGATCAGTATTTTTTAATGAGATATATGCACTTATATAGTATTCTTAGTTTTAAAAAGATTATTTTCATCAGATCAAATTATGAGACTTACTCTTCCTTTATCTGATTATATTTATTTCAAGAATCAGGTTGCTGAAACATGGCAATGACTTCAGCTTCTGTCATTTTTTTGGTTTGATTGTTAAATGAATAAAATGCTGGCTGATGATCTATATAAATTTCTAAATTGAAATCCAGATCCTCTGGAAGTTACTCTAAAGTAAATACATTAATATTGGCAAAGGAATGGTCTTTGTTCCGCCAGAAAATAAAAGTACCGCAAGCATTGCAAAAACCACGCTCTGCCCATTCAGAAGTACTCGCAACAGATAAATGCTGCTGATCAATAAAGTGAATATTTTCTATATCAATCGACATGAGAGGCCCACTTGTCTGGCGGCGACACATGGAGCAATGACAGGCAGCCACTTCATGATTTCTAAGCTGCACTTCAAATCGAGTCGCACCGCATAAATATCTCGCTTTCATGATTATTCTTCCTCGGTATTATTATTTTTAATCATTTTACCGGATTCATCATAAGTAAAAGGCTTTGTACATTTCCTCATACAATTTTTTATTGCTGATCGAAGCACCATCTGCCTAAACTTGTCATTCAAATCCAGTATTTAAAATAATAAGGACAAGCTATGGATCTCAAGAATCTTTCAGGTTTGCAGATTATGCAAAAGATGCTTAAGGGCAATCTGTCTATGCCTTCTATGGCAACCACCATTCCCATGTCTGCTGGCGAAGTCGAACCGGGACATGTGACCTTTGTTGTAAAAGCAGATGAACGCCATCTGAATCCTATGGGAGGTGTACATGGCGGTTTTGCTGCAACTGTTTTAGATACGGTAACAGGCTGCGCGATTCATACTTTACTTGAAGCCGGTGTCGGTTATGGCACAATTGATCTGAATGTAAAAATGTGCCGTCCAATTCCTCACAACCAAGAACTAAAAGCGATCGGAAAATCAATTAATCTCAGTAAAAACCTAGGTATTTCCGAAGGTCAAATTCTGGATGACGAAGGTCGTATTTATGCCCATGCCACAGCAACCTGTATGATTTTTCGCAATTCCGACCATTAACGTGTTTAAGGCTTAAAGTACGCCCCATTTCCCTTGCGGTGCTTTTACCAGCTTCGGCTGAGTCAAAGCCCGATATTCAAAATAATGCTTAGAAACATTCGATACACTCAGCACCTGAGTTTCTTTAGCAGAAGCCTGCCACACTTTAGACTGGTTCGACCCAGTCAGAAGATTGCCAGTAAGCGCATAAATATAAAGTTCTTTTTGCCGAGTTTCAGGCGTGTTCAGAAAGATCTCAAAGCTAAATTGGCGTTCTTGTTCGACCAGCCACTTTTCTGCAAACCATAATTGCAGCAAGTCACCCAGATACAATTGTTTGGTCGCTAAGGGCCATAAACGGATTTCTGCACCAGCCACAGGGGTAAAGTATTGAGCTGAATCTTGAATAATATCGAGATAATGATCTTGATAAAAAGACAGTTGAGAGAAGATTTGAGGGATAGTGAGCGTATTCATTCGCTTTCTCCGGTTTAGCCATTTTTGTGCTGGCAAGTAGGTTTAAATCCACACTGTTTGACCATTTGGTCAAACGACTTTATGTTTTCAATCTAGCAAGTGAAATTTGTTCTGACAAGCATTTTTTAAGAATTTAATGCAATCGTTTAAATTAAAATCAGATAAGTACAATTTGTAATAAATATGACAGTTTTTGCTTGACCCTTTGCAAAATCTCTCTATAATCGCATTCAGATTCTCCCATAGCTCAGTCGGTAGAGCGACGGACTGTTAATCCGCAGGTCCCTGGTTCGAGCCCAGGTGGGAGAGCCAAATTCAAGAAATCCCAAGCATTTAAGACTTGGGCTTTTTTATTGCCTGAAATTTCATTTATAAAATGATTCGATTCTTCTTTTCTCTTATATATTCTTACTCTGCCCTTTTATTTACCTAGTTAGATTGGCTTATATTCTCGTTTAATCAAATGTGCTGTTATAAGCCGTTATTCTAAAATTGACGACAGCTTTTGCTATCTTGCACTTCAAGTTTTTCCTTCTAATCAAATTATAAAATGCTTAGGCTATTTTAAATCCTTTCAATAGATAAATAAGCTAGGTAGCGAATCTTATATTTATAAAAAAATCCCCCGATTTGGAGGATCTTTTTTGATGTCTTAATTGAGTAGCTTTTTAAGCTGCTTTTGCAGGCACACCACTGTGGAAACGGAACATTTCATCTGGACTAAGAATCAGATTCTTTTCTACTTCACGGATATGCTCAATTCGGCTTTGAATATCTTCTTGTGGATTTTTCAGTTTTGCAGTTTTAGCCACATCTAAAGCTAAGGCCAAGTAGTCCTCAAAATGGCGAGATTCAGATTTAAGCAAGTAACGGTAATAACGTCCTAGCTCATCATCCACCAGCGGCGCAAGCGCATAGAATCGCTCACAAGAACGTGCTTCTACAAAAGCACCAATCACCAGCACATCAATCAGCGCCTCTGGCTCATAGGTACGGATTTCTTTGCGTAAGCCACCTGCATAACGTCCTGCACTGAGTCCAATCCATTGCTGGCCACGCTTATTCATGAATTCCAGCACCTGCTCATAGTGCAGCATTTCTTCCCGTACCAGTTGCGCCAGTTTCACCTGTAAATCTACAAAGAAGCTATAGCGGAACATCAGGTTTATTGCTGTACTGGCTGCTTTCTTCTCACAGTTGGCATGATCCTGCATCAGAATTTCCAGATTCTGTAATGCCTCATCGAGCCAGGCTTTTGGTGTTTCACAACCTAAGAAGCCAATGACAGGCTTCATCAGTTCATCATAATCAATATTTGACATATATCTTTTGCAATCTTAACGCGCAGCTTTAATTGCAGCCTTCATTTGTTGTACAGCTTGCGCCAGTCCAACAAAAACTGCATCTGCAATAATCGAGTGACCAATATTTAATTCATGAATTTGAGGAATCGCAGCAATTGGAGTGACATTATCCAGGTTCAGACCGTGACCTGCATTGACCACCAGACCTTTAGAAGCCGCATACTCTGCCCCTTTGATAATGCGATCCAGCTCAACTTGCTGTGCTTCTGGCGTGTCAGCATCGGCATAAGCACCTGTATGAAGCTCAATTGTAGGTGCGCCACAAGCGACTGCCGCATCAATCTGGGCAATGTCTGCATCAATAAATAGCGACACGTCACAGCCAATCGCAGACAGTTCCTGGGTGGCTTTTTTCACATCTTCAAAATGACCAACGACATCCAGACCACCTTCAGTCGTCACTTCCTGACGCTTTTCTGGTACAAAGCAGACATGCTGCGGCTGGATTTCTTTAGCAATCGCCACCATTTCATCAGTTACGGCCATTTCCAGGTTCATATGGGTAGTTAATACCGGACGCATACGACGTACATCTTCATCCTGAATATGTCGACGGTCTTCGCGCAAATGCAGGGTAATTCCCTCTGCACCGGCCTGCTCACAGATCAATGCAGCATTGACTGGGTCTGGGTACGTCGTACCACGTGCTTGTCTTAAAGTTGCGACATGGTCAATATTGACACCAAGTAATGCAGCCATACTATTTTCCTAACTACGATTGAGATTGAGATTGAGAATTTTGGATCCACAGTTGTCGACTTTTCAGTGGTCGGTCACCGAGTAAAGCAGTGATCACCTGTCGATATAGCTTCGTCAGTAATTGTAACTGTTCTGGATTAAAATCCCTACCATTTTCATAGTGCTGCATTGTTAAAATCTGCTGGCCCGACATGGTTGAGCGCATAGCCTTGGCCGAAGGCATAAAACCTTCATTCAACTGAAAATAGTAATGTTGCACGGGATTGATTTGTGCCTGATTGGCATCGACTGAAAAATCCAGTTCATAGCCCAGTTCTTCTAATAAGATATGTTCAAACTGACGCAGAACCTGTTTTAAATAAGTATTGGGATTTTCCTGATCGGAGAGTTTTTGCAAGGCATTCAACGTTTCGCCATATTTGGCAAAGGTCAGCGGCATTTGCACTTCAAGCGGACATAAACGCAACAGGATTTCATTCAGATAAAAGCCAGAAAAGAAAGCATCACCGAAAAAAAAGATCGGCTGATTAACAATTTCTAATTTGGTGAAGTTTTTCAGTTCAGATTTGCCTGAAGCTAACAAGCTGATGGGTTGATATTGGGGTGGAGGATTTTGTCTCAGTATCCCGTCGATACGGCCATATTCCTGGGTAAATAAATGCACAATATGACTGCGATCGCGATATTTACGATGATGAATCAGGTATCCATGCAGCACTTCATTACGCATAGGCTGCTTCTTTAATCTTTATTCTTTTTTGAGTTTTTCTCGTCTTCTTCGTCATCCCCATCAGGAATGGCGGCACCCACAACAGCCGCGGTCCCTTTGACCGCGTACTTTGTGGTTTTATAGGCAACTTTGGCAGGAACGGTCACTACTTTATGAATACAGCCTTGCAAGAATAAAACACATGCAACAACTGCCAGAAATTTCATCATGATCCGTTCCTATCCAATTTAAATGTCGCTATAACCTAGACTTTTCAATGCCCGCTCATCATCAGACCAGCCGCCTTTGACTTTCACCCAAAGCGTTAGCATGATTTTCTGCTCGAACATTTTTTCCATATCGACACGTGCGTCCATACCGATTTTTTTCAGCTTGGAACCTTTTTCACCAATCACAATAGCCTTTTGGCCAGCACGATCAACGAAAATAGTGGCATCAATATAAGTACATGCCGGCTTCATACGACCTGTTTTTTCATTCAGGGTCGGCTCTTCAGTTTTGAAAGATTCTATCTGAACAGTTAAATCGTATGGCAGTTCTTCGCCTAACTGACGCATGATCTTTTCACGGATAATTTCAGAGGCTAGGAAACGTTCTGAACGATCGGTAAGCTGATCCAGTGAATACAGTGGTGGCTGGAATGGCAGATACTTGGCAATCGTATCGCGTAAGTGTTCGAGGTTTGCACCACGAAGTGCAGACACCGGTACGATTTCAGCAAAGTTCATCAGTTTGGCACGTTCACGAATCAGCGGTAAAGCCTCATTCTTGTTCTCGAACGTGTCCAGCTTGTTGATCACCAGAATCACTGGCATATCCGCATTTTTTAATTTTTCCAGAACAAGCTCGTCGTTCTGGGTCCATTTCTGTGCATCAACAACAAACAGCACCAGGTTCACGTCACGCAGTGCAGAGTGCGCAGCTCGGTTCATCATTTTATTGATGGCACGCACTTCTTTTTTATGCATCCCCGGTGTATCAACAAATACCGCCTGAGACTTTTCACGTGAATCAATCCCTACGATTTTATGACGTGTGGTTTGTGGTTTACGTGAAGTAATTGAAAGTTTCTGGCCCAGTAAGTGGTTCATCAAGGTTGATTTACCCACGTTTGGACGTCCGACAATCGCCACGAAACCGCTACGATAATCAGAAGGAATTTCAGTACCCTGTGCACTGAAAAATTGACTAATCAAGTCATTGCTGTCGCTTTGCGACTCGTGATCAGCATCAATGTGATCGGAATGAGTAGTCATTAAGACTTATGCTCCAAATGTTTTAAAATATCTGCCGCAACCGCCTGTTCAGCGAATCGTCGGCTTGAACCTTCACCGGCCATGACCGGCAAGCCTTCTACCTGGCATTCCACTTTGAAATGCTGGTTCGGGGCATCACCCTGAATATCTACAACCTCGTAAACTGGGAGAGGTTTTTTACGTGCTTGTAAATATTCCTGTAGGCGTGATTTAGGGTCTTTCAGCTGGTCAGTCGGCTCAATATTGTCTAAATATGGTTCGTACCATTTTAGCACAATCGCCTGTAGTACAGTGAGATCACCGCAATCCACATAGATCGCACCAATGATGGCTTCGACCGTATCCGCAAGTATAGACTCACGATGATGACCACCCGATTTCAGCTCACCCGTACTGAGAATCAGGTTCTGACTCAATTTTAGATCATTGGCAATTTTCCCTAACGCTTCCTGTCGGACAAGAGTCGCACGCATACGCGTCAGACGGCCCTCATTTTCCTGCGGGTAAGCAGTAAAGAGATAATTGGCTATGATCATCCCTAAAAGAGAATCGCCTAGAAATTCTAGGCGTTCATAGTTGTGTTTATGACTGACTGAACGATGGGTCAGTGCCAGTTTTAACAGATCAGCTTGTTTAAACTGATAGCCGATCCGTTTGGCAAGACGCTCATCATTTAGTTTTGACTGTGCTTTGATCAAAATCTTTCTCAAACTTCATCACTAAATCTATATTCAATATAAAATTCTTGCGAATTTCATAATTCTTGTGCACCTGTAAACCATCAGTGTTAGTTACTTTAGCAATTTCATCAAACTTCAGATCGCGAATATTGTTCATTTCTAAACGCTGACCCATCTGCTGACGAAATTTTTCTGGCGCAATATTTGTCGGAGAACTCTTTAAAAGTTCCTCAATCTGATTGTCCACCATACGATCATCAAAGTATGGCCCCCAAACTGCAATCGCCACTTTGGCAAGAAAAGCAAACCCCACGATTGCAAATAAAATTCCAATATACGAAGCACCTTGTTGATGTTTCATTTTTTATTTTCCTAACTGAAATAATTAATCGATTATTCCGTTTCGACTAAACGATGGCAGTTTAAAGCCAGGTTCTTTATGCATCCAGATATAGAATGCGCGACCTGTTAAGTTTTCTTCCGGAACAAAGCCCCAGAAACGACTGTCAGCACTTTGATCGCGATTATCCCCCATCGCAAAGTAATGACCTTCTGGTACTTTCACTTCCCAATATAAACCATTTTCCGCTGAAAACTTACCATTTTCTATATAGTTAAGGAATGGAGCCTGACGAGCTACATTGACTCCTTCCAGCTCACGCATAGTGAAAGTATGTTCGCCAATGGTTTCTTTATGATAAATCGAATTTGGCGTGTCCAGGCGATCTTTTTCACGACTGAATTCTACTGGAACTTTTGCTACTTTTTCACCATTAATAGTTAACTGGCCATGATCATAAACAATATGATCACCTGGCAAACCAATTACACGCTTAATATAGCTAATCGTTGGTTGTGGCGGATAGCGGAAGACCACGACATCACCACGTTCCGGGCTACCTGTATCCAGAATTTTTGTATTTACAATCGGTAATTTCACGCCATAGTCAAACTTATTGACCAGGATAAAATCACCGGTTTCCAGTGTTGGAACCATAGAATCTGATGGAATATTGAAAGGTTCGTACAGGAAAGAACGCAATACTAAAACGACGGCCAAAACCGGCCAGAAATCATAAGCCCAAGTAATAATGAAGTTTTCATTGCCCTTGCCTTTGGTCTGTCGTTGTTTCAGAACAAATTTATCCAGCAACCAGACCGCGACGAAAAATAAGGTCGCAGGAACAAGAATCAAATTAAAATCAAAATCCATGGGCTTATTATCCTTATAGTATTAGCGTTCGACTTTCAGTACAGCTAAGAACGCTTCTTGTGGAATTTCAACACTACCCACCTGTTTCATACGTTTCTTACCTTCTTTCTGTTTTGCAAGAAGTTTCTTCTTACGTGATACGTCACCACCATAACATTTTGCCAATACGTTTTTACGCATTGCTTTTACGGTAGAACGGGCAATAATTTGCGCACCAATGGCCGCCTGAATTGCCACATCAAACATCTGACGAGGAATCAGATCTTTCATTTTTTCAACCAGTGCGATCCCACGATGACGTGCATCCTGACGGTGGCAAATCATTGCGAGTGCATCGACTTTTTCACCATTGATCAGGACATCCACTTTCACCAGTGATGAACTTTCAAAACGCACAAAGTTGTAATCCAGTGACGCAAAACCACGTGAACAAGATTTCAATTTATCAAAGAAATCCATCACCACTTCGGCCATTGGAATTTCAAAAGTAACAGATACCTGGTTCGCCATGAACTTCATGTCTTTTTGTACGCCACGGCGCTCAATACATAGGGTCATGACATTACCCAGGTATTCCTGTGGTACCAGAATATGACATTCTGCAATTGGTTCACGCAGGTCTTCAACAGTTGAACCATCTGGCATTTTTGACGGGCTATCGATGTAAATGGTATTGCCATTTTTCATCACTGCTTCATAAATTACCGTTGGTGCTGAAGAGATCAAATCCAGATCGTATTCACGTTCTAGACGCTCCTGTACGATCTCCATGTGCAGCATACCTAAGAAACCACAGCGGAAACCGAAGCCTAGAGCATCAGAACTTTCTGGTTCAAAGAACAGCGCAGAGTCATTGATTTGCAGTTTATGCAATGCTTCACGGAAAGGTTCAAAATCACTGGAATCGATTGGGAACAGGCCCGCATATACCTGTGGTTTTACTTTTTTGAAACCAGGTAATGTTGGAACTTCTGGAGTAGTTGCCAGTGTAATGGTATCACCCACTGGTGCGCCAAAAATGTCTTTAATACCGGCAATCACGAAACCAACTTCACCCGCTTCAAGGATATCGGTTTCAGTATGCTTCGGATTGAAAATACCGACTGAAGTGATGATATGTGTCTGACCAGTCGATTTCACCAACATCTTGTCGCCCTTGCGAACACGACCCTGTTTCACACGAACCAGAGATACTACGCCCAGGTAGTTATCGAACCATGAGTCAATAATCAACGCTTGCAGCGGTGCATCACGTTCACCTGTTGGTGCAGGAATGACATTCACCAGCGTTTCAAGCACACCTTCAATACCTAGGCCAGTTTTTGCTGAACAGGTCGGTGCTTCAGTCGCTTCAATCCCGATAATATCTTCAATTTCCTGAATTACACGTTCGGGTTCAGCTTGTGGCAAGTCAATTTTGTTCAGTACTGGTAAAACTTCCAGACCCTGCTCAATCGCGGTATAGCAGTTTGCAACAGACTGCGCTTCTACACCTTGTGCTGCATCTACCACCAGTAGTGCACCTTCACAGGCCGCCAAAGAACGTGAAACTTCATAAGAGAAATCCACGTGTCCCGGGGTATCAATGAAGTTCAACTGATACTCTTGGCCATTTGGATGGGTATAGTACAAGGTGACCGAAGCCGCTTTGATGGTAATCCCACGTTCGCGTTCAAGTTCCATAGAATCAAGAACTTGAGCCTGCATTTCACGATCCTGCAAACCACCACAAGTTTGAATAAAACGATCTGCCAGAGTCGATTTACCGTGGTCAATATGCGCAATAATCGAGAAGTTACGAATGTTTTTAATATCAACAGATTTTTTAGCTTGCGCCATGGGCTACCTTGAGAAAAAAACGCGTCATGCAATTTAAAAAGTCATTGCATAACAAAAGCCGAATAGAAATTGCCGAGGATTATAGCAGAATGGAGATACAGAAAAAGAATTATCTTTCTTCTCTCTCGCCTATCTTAAATACGTAACCGCTTTATGTTTTATTTTCTTTTCCTCAGCTTTTTTTCAAGAAAACAGCTTGTTAAATGGGTTGCCTCCTATTTGGTAGCTACTCTCTATTCAATCTCGATATCATCACCTTATTAGATTGATTCTTCTCTTATCGCCTTTGCTTCTTCACTCAAATATAAAGTAGAAAAATCATAAGGGTTAATACTGTCTGAGAGAGGCTGATAAGCTTGGGTAAAACTTGGCGACATACGCTTCGGTCGACCCGACGCAATTTCGATACAGGCCCACTGCGTGCTACCGGTAAATAGGACATTCTGATCCTGCGGACGATAAAATGCATACTGTCTGAATGAATACAAGGCATTTAGATCACTTAACCAGGTTCTTAAAATCAGTTCATCCCCTTCAAATGCCGCTTTGCGATACTGGACATGATGTTCAACTGCAACCATGGCATGTTTAAGTTGCAAATATTCATTTAAACCGAGTCCTAATTGCTCGATATGCGCCGAGGCCACATCCTGCATCCACTGCACATAAACTACGTTATTCACATGTCCTAGACGATCAATATGTTCAGGTTGTACCTTCAAAACTTGGTCAAAAATACCGGTCACTTTTCTCTAATCCTTTATCGCAATTTTTTCTATGTACAGAGTCTACAGAAATTATGCCTCGGGTAAATTGCGAAGAATAAAAAACCGCCTATACAAGCGGTCTTTTATTGAAGATTCATTTATTTTATGAAATGCGCATCCCGACAATGGCACGTTGACCCTGACGAATCAGACCGACACGGGCAACACTGCCTTTTTTTAGATCTGCCACAGCTTCCACAAACTGGTTACTGTTCAAGATTGCTTTACCATTGATTTGAGTTACGACATCATTGGGCATAATCCGTGCCTGAGCTGCGATCCCGTCTCTACGAACATCCTGAATGACTACACCACCCTTAATCTCTAAACGCTCTTTTTCAGCCGGGCTTAATTCACGAATAGTAACGCCTAATACCGGACCTTTATTTGGCTGAGCCTGGTTACCTGCTTTGGCTGGCGTTTCATCTGGTGCAGTCGTTAGTGTTGCATTGATACTACGACGTTTATCATCACGTAATACTTCTAACTGGATCTGCTGTTTAGGCGCAGAACGGTTCAAATAGTTCAGCAACTGGCTAGTGCGTGAAATATCAGTACCATTGTATTTTAAAATCACATCACCGGCTTGCAGACCCGCTTTAGCCGCAGGCGAGTTTGGTGCCACCTGAGTAATTAAAGAACCTTCTGGCTTAGATAATTTATAAGATTCAGCCAAAGTACGGTCGATATCTTGCAGGCTTACACCCAGATAAGAACGGGTCACCTTACCATCGCGTTTCAGCTGGTCAGCGACTTCCATAGCGACATCAATGGGAATCGAAAATGACAGACCCATATAACCGCCAGTACCACTGAAGATTCGTGAGTTCACCCCCACCACTTCACCACGCTGATTAAATAGTGGTCCACCCGAGTTACCTGGATTCAGGGCCACATCAGTCTGAATAAATGGGACTGCGGTTTCGCCCATCATATTACGCATCTTGGCACTGACAATGCCGGCAGAAGCGGAGTAGTCAAAACCAAAAGGCGAACCGATTGCTAGTACAGGCTCACCTACACGTAATTTATCGACATCACCAGTACGCAGTTCCGGGAAACCTGAACCATTGACTTTCAATAAAGCGACGTCAGTACGCTCGTCGCTTCCTACGACTGTCGCATCAATTTCCCGACGATCATTCAAGGTAATTGTCACCTTAGACGCATCTTCAACTACGTGGTGATTGGTCAGCAGATAGCCATCCTTACTAATGAAGAAGGCACTCCCATATCCGGTTTTTTCCTGCGGTACACGTGGCTGCGGAATAATCACCTGATTACCAAAGAAACGGCGTAAAATTTCAGGAACCTGTTGTTGCAAGAGCTCTTCTTCGCTCATTTTCTTGACAACACTCACACTGACAACTGCCGGACTGACCTGATCAACCAGGTTAGAAAAATCGACGGGTGTTACTGCCTGTAACTGAGCAGCACTCATGGTAACAGTCGCTGCAAATAATCCTTTTTTTAAATCCAGAATTTTCATATAAATTATTCACCCAAATTGTTGATAAATTTATGTAAATAGGTTTTATCACAAACTTCATATATTTTAAGTAACAATATGTTCGAAAGCTTGAATGTTGGCAACCTTTAATTTTTCTAAAGCATTAAGTTAAAGCTTTTATTAATTTTTTTCATCAATAAATGAGCACTTAAACGCTTGCCTTTTGTACAAAAAAGCGCTCTGATTAACGGACTTTTTTCAATTAGCTGATGGACATGTCTAATTTTCCCCTTACCCATCATTTTGACGTGATCATTGTGGGCAGTGGTGGTGCCGGTCTTAGTCTAGCACTTTCTTTGCCTGAACATTTTAATATTGCAGTTCTTGCCAAATCCACCCTGACCGATGCCAGTACCTATTATGCACAAGGCGGCGTTGCAGCAGTACTGGATGAGACAGACTCGATTGAACAGCATATTGATGACACCATGATTGCAGGTGTACATCTGTGTGAAATGGATGCGGTGAAGCAGACGGTGGAAGGTGGTAAGCCTTCGGTGGATTTTCTGCTGAAACACGGCGTCCAATTTACTCTGGATGAGCAGGAACAATTACATTTGACCCGTGAAGGCGGCCATTCACAGCGCCGAATCATTCATGCAGCTGATGCGACTGGGCGTGCCATTTCTACCACGTTGGTACAGCGTGCTCAGGAAAAAGAAAATATTACCATCTTTGAAAATTATATTGCGATTGATCTGATCTGTTCACAAAAACTGGGCTTAGATGGTAAAAATCGCGCCTTAGGTTTATATGCACTTAATGAAGAAAGTGCGCAGGTCCACACTTTCTTAGCTCCATTTACTGCTCTGGCTTGTGGCGGTGCGATGAAAGCCTATCTTTATACCTCGAACCCTGATATCGCGACCGGTGATGGGATTGCGATGGCTTATCGTGCCGGTTGCCGGGTTGCCAATATGGAATTCAACCAGTTCCATCCGACCTGTTTATATCATCCACAAGCCCGTTCATTCCTGATTACAGAAGCTATGCGTGGTGAAGGCGCGTATTTACGCCTACCTGATGGTGAGCGTTTTATGCTGCGCTTTGATGAGCGAGCAGAACTGGCACCACGTGATATTGTGGCGCGTGCAATTGACTATGAGATTAAACGTCTGGGCATTCGTCATGTCTGGCTGGACATTACCCATAAAGATGAAGGCTTCATCAAGGAACATTTCCCGACCCTGTATGCACGTCTGCTAGAGCTTGGCATCGACATCACTAAGGAAATGATTCCTGTGGTTCCTGCTGCGCATTATACCTGTGGTGGTGTGGTCGTAGATGAAAATAGCCAGACTGATATTGTCGGGCTCTATGCCATTGGTGAAACGTCCTATACTGGCTTACATGGTGCTAACCGCATGGCCAGTAACTCACTTTTAGAATGTTTTGTATATGGCATGAGTGCTGCCAAACATATTCAGGAAAATTTCAAGGCAGATCAAGCTATCCCTGAAGTACCAGAATGGGATGATTCTCAGGTGACCAATCCTGATGAAGATGTGGTTATTCTGCAAAACTGGGACGAGCTGCGTCAGACCATGTGGAACTATGTCGGTATCGTCCGCACGACTAAACGTCTAGAACGTGCCCTGCACCGGATTGAGATGTTGAAAAAAGAAATTACCGAGTATTATCAGGATTATCAGGTGAGCAAAAACTTGATCGAGCTGCGTAATCTGGTACTCGTTTCAGAGATGATTGTGCGTTGTGCCATGCAACGTAAAGAATCCCGTGGCCTGCATTTCACCCTGGATTATCCAGAATTGCTGCCTGAACTACGTAAAACTGTACTAATTCCACCAAGTTTTGAAGTAGAAACTCCTTTGGTGAATGCTTAAAGATATAAATAAGGCAGATCATATTTTTAAATGTTATCTGCCTTTTCTTTGGCTGTGATTTTTTTAAGTTTTTAGAATAATCCGGATTTAAATAAAGCATATGATTTGTATGAGTTAATCAGCATTTTAAGGAGTGTATGGGTTCTTTACGTGGTGGAACCGAATAGGTCGCTGTCACATGGGCAACCGGCTCTTCCTGATCAATCGAATAAATCCAAACTTCTCCCACAATGAGCGCCTTCCCCACTTTCATCAATTTACTTTCCCCTCGCAGATCGACTCCGCCTGAAGGTTTACGCAAAAAATTAATATTCAAGTTCGTGGTCACTGCTAGGCCAACCAGTCCAATCTCGCCAAGGATCGCGATATATAAAGCCAGATCAGCCAAGGTCATCATAGTAGGGCCAGATACCGTACCACCGGGGCGCAGTTCCTGTTCACTGACTCGATACAGTATGGTTGCACCCTCAGGCACTACAGCTTCGATCTGACACTTTTCCAGGCTCTGCGGAAATTCCTGCTGTAAAAATTGGATGATTTCTTCTCTTGTACTTTTCATCATGTTTTATCTTCCTGATTTATTCCAATATAGAAGATTCTTCCTTGAAATAACTAGAGAAAAGTATGCCAAAAATATCTTTAGAATAAAATTATTTTAAATAAGACAGCGCCTGTTCAAACACCTGATCCGGTGTTTGAGTTGCATCCAGACATTTAATCCGCTCTGGATGACGCTGGCATAGTGTTGCATATCCAGCGCGAACTTTCTCAAAGAAAGTAACTTTCTCTTGCTCAAACCGATCCAGCGCACCTCGGGCACGAGCGCGATTCATACCCAGTTCAATCGGTGCATCCAGCCAGAACGTAATATCTGGCATACGTTCCACAAAATTTTGATTTAACAGATTCAGCTTGTCTTCACTGAGTCCACGTCCTGCACATTGATAGGCAAAACTGGCATCACTGAAGCGATCACATAAGACAATTTTTCCAGCATTTAAAGCGGGTAAAATCACTTGTGCCAGATGCTGGGCTCGTGCCGCATACATCAACAATAACTCTGTATCATGGCACATCGCTTCTTCATGGTTTACGGCCAACAACAGTGAACGGATCTGTTCTGCCATTGGCGTACCGCCCGGTTCGCGGGTCAGCACGACCTCTTTACCTTGAGCAATAAAATCATCATAGATACGACGAATGAGTGTGGTTTTCCCTACACCCTCAGTGCCTTCAAAGCTGATAAACATGCTCATTCCTTATTTTTTGAACGTAAAACAGAGAGATATTCTTGCACTGCTCTATTGTGGTCTTGCAGACTGCTGCTGAATTTATGCCCACCATTACCCGTTGCAACAAAATAAATATTTTGTGAATTGTCCGGATGCATCGCTGCTTCAATGGCCTTTTTGCTTGGCAAGGCAATCGGTGTTGGTGGTAAGCCAGCCATAGTATAGGTATTATATGGTGTTGGAGTGCGCAAATCCTGACGGGTGATATTACCTTTGTAATTCTCACCCATACCATAAATCACGGTTGGATCTGTCTGTAGACGCATGCCAATTTTCAAACGGCGCACAAATACGCCAGACACCTGTTGTAACTCGCTATCCAGACTGGTTTCTTTTTCAATGATCGATGCCATGATCAGCGCTTCATATTTATTCTGATATGGCAGATCTGAAGCACGTTTTTCCCAAGCCTGATCCAGAGACTTCATCTGGCGCTGATAAAGATCAGTCAGAATCTTGCGATCCGTTTCGCCTTTGGCAAAGAAATAGGTATCTGGAGCGAACAGACCTTCAGGATGATTGAATGGAATATTAAGTTCTTTGAGCAATTGATCGGTTGGCAAATTCACCACTTCTTTAGTCACCAGATCATCTTTCTTTAAGGCATCAATCAGCTGTTTAAAGGTCGTGCCTTCGATGACCAGAATCCGGTTCATCTGAGCATTTTCTGCATTGGAAATCATGTCCAGCACTGCACGGATACTCATACCTTGAGGAATTTCATAAACACCCGCCTTCATGGTGTCATGAATCATGATGCGCTGATACAGCTTTAAAATAATCGGAAAGCTGACATAATTTTCTTTGGCCAGCCGATCAATAAATCCAGAATAGGTTTCACCGTTACTAATTGCCAGTAACTGTTTTTGACCTTCTACAGGATAATCTTTCCATAGGCTAGCTTTCAGGATCAACCCTAGAACCAAGAGTATCCCGATTAGAAATAAAACTATCCCTTTCATGAAACCAGGGCGTTTGGCATTATTTTTCTTTTTGGTTTTAGACTTGGAAGCTGACATATTAATAAGGCATCTGATTCAATCGAAGACGGTTAAAAAGTTCAATACAAGCATCTACATTTAAAGCACGCTGCTCAAATTGAGTGGCAATTTTCATCGGACTGAGCGCATTGCAGAAAAACAGGCTGTCGATATGGGGAATTTCATCCATTTCCACATCACGCTGCTGACAGATAATGCCCTGATCATGCATACGTTGCAAAATTTCTGCACGCATCACACCGAAGACGCCATTATAACGAAGTTCTGGTGTAATCCATGTATTGTTTATACGAATGAAGCAATTACTGCTCACCCCTTCAACAATCGTGCCCTGCACATCAGTTACCAGTGCTTCCGGCCAGCCATGCAGATCCGCTTCCTGTTTAAGCAACACCTGTTCCAGACGGTTTAAGGTTTTTAGCCCCACCAGATTTGGCATATTGAGACCAATAGCCTGTTGCAATACACCTGTCTGAATCTGCTCATAACTGAAGTCCTGTACAGTTTTCGGATAATAGAACACCCAAAGATCTGCCGGATGCTCTGGCAGGCTATAACCACGCTGTCCTATACCACGACTCAGTACAATCTTTAAGGTGCCGTTCAATTCATCTTCTGATTTCAATAACGCTTGCAAACTTTTTTCAATCAGGTCCAGATCAGCCTGCAAACTTATTTTTTGCTGGCTCATCCTTAAACGGGCTAGATGACGGTCTGCTAACTCGATCCGATTTCGACGGATGCGCGCGGTAGTAAAGCAGCCATCACCATAATGAAAGGCACGATCCAGCACATCTATATCTTTGACGGGTTGAGCATTTTTTAAATACAGCATGCTTTTAAGGCCTCTCTGGTGACGGATAAAGCGATGAAATATAAGCTCTGTCTATATATCTGTTTTACTCACATAAAATTCGTTTTTAATTATTTTTTATGCAAAAAATCTCCAGCTATTCTTGCCCCATCCAACAAAACAAAGAAACATTTGAGGCAAATATGAACATCCGTAAATTAAAAACTGGGGTATTGACAGCACTTATTTCAGCAACCGCTTTTAGCGTATCTGCAAAAGACTTCCTAAACGTGTCTTATGATCCAACTCGCGAATTGTACGATAACTTTAATAAAGAATTCAGTGCTTACTGGAAAAAATCTACTGGTCAGGATGTGAACTTTAAACAGTCACATGGCGGTTCAGGCAAACAGGCACGTGCTGTCATTGATGGTCTGGATGCGGACGTCGTGACTTTGGCTCTAGCTGCAGATATCGATGAGATTGCAGCACGCGGCTTGCTACCAAAAGACTGGCAGAAAAAATTCCCGCAAAACTCGACACCTTATACCTCAACCATCGTTTTCCTGGTGAAAAAAGGTAATCCTAAAGGCATCAAAGACTGGGGCGATCTGGTGAAACCGGGCGTAGAAATCATTACGCCAAATCCGAAAACTTCTGGTGGCGCGCGCTGGAACTATTTAGCAGCTTGGGCTTGGGCGAAACATCAGCCAGGCGGTAATGATACTAAAGCTCAAGACTTTGTTCGCCAGATCTACAAACAAACTAAAGTACTCGACTCAGGTGCACGTGGTTCAACAACGACTTTCGCTGAACGTGGTATCGGTGATGTATTGCTGGCTTGGGAAAATGAAGCACATTTAGCCATTCGTGAACAGCCAGGCAAGTTTGAAATCATCACCCCTTCTTTGTCGATTCTGGCTGAGCCACCAGTGGCAATCGTTGAAAAGAATGCTAAAAAAGATGGCAATGAAAATCTGGCTAAAGCTTATTTGAACTACCTGTACTCACCTGCGGGTCAAACGGTTGCTGCAAAGAATTTCTACCGTCCACGTAATGCGGCAGTATTAAAACAATACAGCAATGTCTTTAAATCGCTGAAGCTGGTGACCATTGATAAAGAGTTTGGTGGCTGGGACAAGGTACAGAAAAAACACTTTGCCAATGGCGGTATCTTTGATCAGATCGTAAAGGCAAATAGCACAAAATCGTAATAATAAATGTCTATGCAATGGCCTTATTGAATAAGGCTATTGTTGTTTCAAATACTTATAAAATCTTTTATCTTATATTTTCATATAAAATTCATTTTTAATTATTTTTTATGCATAAAGAATAGGTTTATTCTTCACTCATGTTACAAAACGTGTAAGAGTTTGAGGTTCACATGAGCATTTCAACAAAACTAAAACTAGGGGTTCTGGCTGCTGTTATTTCAGCAACTTCATTTTCTGCTGCAGCGCGCGACTTTCTGAATGTCTCTTATGATCCGACGCGTGAACTCTATGAAGACGTCAACAAAGAATTTGGTAAATACTGGAAAAGCCGTACTGGCCAAAGCATCAACTTTAAACAGTCACATGGCGGTTCAGGTAAACAGGCACGTGCCGTGATTGATGGTCTGGATGCCGATGTCGTAACTTTGGCATTAGCCGCTGACATTGATGTACTGGTTGAAAAAGCCAAACTGTTACCTGCAGACTGGCAGAAAAAATTACCACAAAACTCAACACCATATACTTCTACTATTGTATTCCTGGTACGTAAAGGAAATCCAAAGGGCATCAAGGATTGGGGTGATCTGGTAAAACCGGGTGTAGCGATTATCACACCAAATCCTAAAACCTCAGGCGGTGCACGCTGGAACTATTTAGCAGCTTGGGCATATGCAAAACACTTACCGGGCGGTAACGACAAAACTGCACAAGAATTTGTTCGTAAAATCTATAAACAAACCAAAGTACTTGATTCAGGTGCGCGTGGTTCAACTACCACTTTTGCTGAACGTGGCATCGGTGACGTATTACTGGCTTGGGAAAATGAAGCACATTTAGCCCTTCGTGAACAACCGGGCAAGTTTGAAATTGTGACTCCTTCCCTGTCAATTCTGGCTGAGCCACCCGTGGCGATTGTTGAAAAGAATGCCAATAAAAAAGGCAACAAATACTTGGCACAAGGTTATTTAAACTTCCTTTACTCACCACTGGGTCAGGAAATCTCAGCACGTAACTTCTATCGCCCACGTAATGAAAAAATACTGGCGAAATATAGCCAAGTCTTTAAGCCATTAAAACTGGTGACTATTGATCAGGAGTTTGGTGGCTGGGATAAAGTACAGAAAGCCCACTTTGAAAATGGTGGTGTTTTTGACCAGATCGTTAAAGCTAACAGCGCAAAAAATAATTTAAGCTGATTTCATACAGGAGCATCGACATGACTCATACGCTTATTGTTCCCGGTGTAGGTGGCAGTGAATACAATCACTGGCAAACCTGCCTGCAACACCGGCTCATGCGTTGCTCCCGGGTGCAGCAAAAAGACTGGAATCATCCGGTACTGGATGTATGGGTCGCAGAATTTGTTAAAACCCTGCAAGCCATTCCAGATGATGTACAAATTGTGGCACATAGCTTTGGCTGTTTGACCAGCGTGGCAGCACTGGCCCAGTATCCTGAACTGAATACTAAAGTCAAAAATCTGGTTCTGGTTGCACCTGCCAATCCGGCACGTTTTGGGGAAAATGGTTTTTCCCGTGATAGCCAGATGGATTACAGCGCCTATTTTCAGCAGCTCAAGATTCAGGCTCCAACGACTTTGTTGATCAGTGAAAATGATCCATGGCTAAGTTTTGAAGATGCTCAGGTTCTGGCGAAAGCCTGGAAGATCAAACCGATTAATCTGGGAGCTGTAGGCCATGTCAATGTTGCTTCCGGTTTTGGTTCTTTCCCTGAAATTGAACAATATTTGATTTCAGAAAAGGCTATGCACCATATCAGCAAAGTTGATGAGAGCAAGTATTATTTTAAATTTGCATTTTAGTCCCTGCAAATTATGCTTGTGCCGATTCTATTTTCTAATTTTCGCTGGTTAACTTTAACCAGCATTCTCTCTTTTGAGGAGTAATCATGTCGCAGCGATCCCGAGTGCTGCCAGGATTTGGTCTTTCTCTAGGCTTTACCCTAGCGTATTTGTCATTAATCGTTCTGATCCCGCTCTCTGCCGTTTTTATTAAATCACTCGGCATTGGCTGGGAAGGCTTATGGGAAATCCTGAGCTCTGAACGTATCTTGAAATCATTACAGCTAAGCTTTAGTTCAGCCATTATCGCTGCTTTGATTAATGTAGTTTTTGGCCTGTTACTGGCATGGTGTCTGGTGCGTTATAGCTTTCCGGGCAAACGTATTGTCGATGCACTGGTCGATCTGCCTTTTGCCCTGCCAACTGCAGTTGCCGGTATTGCTCTGACTTCTTTATATGCACCGACGGGCTGGATTGGTCAATATCTGGATCCCATCGGCATCAAGGTGGCTTATACCCCGATCGGTATTACCCTGGCCTTGATTTTTATCGGTATTCCTTTTGTGGTCCGTACGGTACAGCCAGTTCTTTCTGATTTAGAAACTGAACTGGAAGAAGCAGCATCTGCACTCGGTGCGAACCGTTTTCAGATCGTCACTAAAGTTATTTTCCCGATTCTACTGCCAGCACTGATCACAGGTTTTGCATTGGCTTTTGCACGTGGTGTCGGTGAATATGGTTCGGTCATTTTCATTGCGGGTAACCAGCCTTTTGAAACTGAAATTGCACCCTTAATGATTATTTCCCGTCTGGAAGAATATGACTATGCAGGTGCGACCACAATTGCTGTAGTGATGCTGCTCATTTCCTTTGTAATGCTCTTCCTGATTAACTTATTGCAAGCTTGGGCGAGCCGCCGTACCGGGAGAACTGCACGATGAGTTTAAATACCAACAGCAATGCGCTGGCTGAAAAGCTGCAATCCCGCGATGCGACTCGTGAGCCGACCTGGGTACGTTATACCCTGATTGCGATTGCACTGATCTTCTTTTTAAGCTGCCTGATCCTGCCTTTGGTTCTGGTCTTTGTTGAAGCATTTAAACAAGGGGTTGGCGTATATACGCAAGCCCTTGTTCATCCAGATACTTTATCTGCGGTCAAACTGACTTTACTAACGGCTGTGATCGCGGTACCAATGAATGTAATATTCGGCGTAGCTGCAGCCTGGTCAGTAGCGAAGTTTAACTTCCCTGGTAAGTCAATTTTAACCACCATTATCGATATGCCTTTCTCGGTATCACCTGTTATTGCAGGTTTGATGCTGGTACTGATTTTCGGTACTCAAGGCTGGATGGGTGGCTGGTTGATGGATAATGACATCAAGATCCTTTACGCCGTTCCTGCGATTGTTCTAGCAACGATCTTCATTACCGTACCTTTTGTAGCACGTGAGCTGATCCCTTTAATGGAAGCGCAAGGTACTGAAGAAGAAGAAGCTGCGATTGTACTCGGTGCATCTGGCTGGCAAACCTTCTGGAAAGTGACCCTGCCAAATATCAAATGGGGTCTGATTTACGGCGTAATTCTGTGTAATGCCCGCGCCATGGGTGAGTTCGGTGCAGTATCAGTGGTTTCTGGCCATATTCGTGGTGAAACCAATACTTTGCCGCTACACGTCGAAATTCTATATAACGAATATACCTTTAGCGCTGCGTTTGCCGTGTCATCGCTCCTGGCTCTCCTCGCAATTGTGACTCTGGTTCTGAAAACCTGGGTCGAACTGCGCCAGGAAAAACAAGACAAACGTAATGACGATTCAACAGTTTCTTAAGGAATGCCCACATGAGTATTCAAGTTAAAAATATTGAAAAACACTTTGGTGCATTCCATGCACTGAAAAACATTTCTCTGGATTTCCCGGATGGTCAGCTGGTTGCCCTGCTCGGCCCGTCAGGCTGTGGTAAAACTACCCTATTGCGTATCATTGCAGGTCTGGAATCTGCTGACGGTGGTCAGGTGATTCTGGAAGGTCAGGATGCAACCAATGTTCACGTTCGTGAACGTGAAGTGGGTTTTGTATTCCAGCACTATGCCCTGTTCCGTCACATGACCGTATTCGATAACGTGGCTTTTGGTCTGCGTGTCCGTCCACGCTCTACTCGTCCATCGGAAGCAGAAATTAAAAAACGCGTGACTCGTTTGCTTGATCTGGTTCAGTTAGGTTTCCTAGCAGACCGTTACCCGGCTCAGCTTTCTGGTGGTCAGCGTCAGCGTATTGCTTTGGCTCGTGCACTAGCCGTTGAGCCACGTGTACTGTTACTGGATGAACCGTTCGGCGCGCTAGATGCCAAAGTCCGTAAAGAACTGCGCCGCTGGTTACGTACCCTGCATGATGAACTGCACATTACTTCAATTTTCGTCACTCACGATCAGGAAGAAGCCTTAGAAGTTGCTGATCAGATCGTGGTGATGAACAAAGGTAATGTGGAACAGATCGGTTCACCACGTGAAGTGTATGAAACACCGAAAACACCATTCGTGTTTGACTTCCTGGGACAAGCCAACCGCTTCGAAGGCCAGAATAATGGCGGCATACTTCAGCTAGGTGAAGACCGTATCCAGTTCGATGCCGCCAATCAGGCAGCTCAGGGTAATGTCATTGTCTTCGCTCGCCCGGATGAACTGCGTATTCATGCCCAACCACAAGAGAATGCGATTCAGGCCACGTTTATTCGTGAACTCTGGATTGCAGGAAAAGTCGTTGCAGAATTGAATGACCGCCAAGGCAATCTGATTGAAATTTCACTGACACCAGAAGAAGCCCGCGCTCATCAATTCCGTCCGGATCAAACTGTTTGGTTGAGTGCATTAAATCTGCATTTATTTGAAAACCAGGTCGCGTAAGACTGCAAGATGGGGCTTTAAAATGCCCCATCCTCTTATAGGGTAAAGAATTATGAATTTCCAACAATTAAGAATTATTCGAGAAACTGTTAGACAGAATTTTAACTTAACTGAAGCTTCAGCCGCGCTTTACACTTCGCAGTCAGGTGTCAGTAAGCATATTAAAGATTTAGAAGATGAGCTTGGTGTACAGCTATTTATCCGTAAAGGTAAACGCCTATTAGGACTGACTGAACCAGGTCAGGCACTTCTTGGTATTGTAGAACGTATGCTGGTTGATGCAGACAATATTAAACGTCTTGCAGATGACTTTAACAAGGTCGATGAAGGTACATTAACGATTGCAACGACGCATACCCAAGCACGTTATGTATTACCGCCGATCGTGAATCAGTTCAAAAAAGAATTTCCGAAAGTTCATCTGATTTTGCAACAAGCCAGTCCAATGGAAATTACTGAAATGCTACTTCAGGGTGAAGCAGATATCGGGATTGCGACTGAAGCCTTAACGACTGAAGAAAATCTGGCGAGTGTGCCTTATTATAACTGGCAGCACAGTATTATTACGCCGCAAAATCACCCGCTAAATAGCAAAGAACAGATACGTATTGAAGACCTCGCTGGCTATCCGATTATTACTTATCATGGTGGTTTCACAGGCCGTTCTAAAATCGACTCAGCCTTTGAAGAAGCCGGTGTAGATGTTGATATTGTCATGTCAGCTCTGGATGCCGATGTGATTAAAACTTATGTCGAGCTCAACATGGGTGTCGGCATTGTCAATGATCTGGCTTATGATCCAGAACGTGACTATCGTCTGAAACAGATTAAAACCGATATTTTCGGAGTAAATACTACCTGGATCGCCGTACGTAAAGGCCACTTATTACGTGGTTATGGTTATGAGTTTATTTCTTTATGCTCACCAGATGCAGACATCAAGGCACTTAAAAAAGTGGCTTATCCAGATGAATAATATGGATTATGCTTTCTAAATTGAAGAGGCGTATTGCCTCTTTTTTTAATTTTAACAGTAGATTATTTCATTAAAAATCAAGCATAATTACAGTATAATTCAATAAATTATATTAATGATGAGCTACAGATTTTCCCTCTTGGGATGTGGACTGATTTTTTCCGGGACAAGTTTTGCAGCAGCTTTTGAGCAATCCAATCAAACCATCCAGTCCTTTTTTGAAAAGGATCATTATGCCGAAGTGTCATTTGCCTGGACAAATCCCAATGTCAGCGGTCAGGTGCAGCATACCAAATTATTAGAACAATTAGGTATTCAGGATTTTTCCACGGGTCAACTTGCGAATAATCAGCTGGTTGCCAATGCGGCATTAAAATTACAGCTTCACCCACAGATCTCTTGGGGACTCATTTACGATCAGCCCTTCCATGTGGATGTTGCATATCAATATAGTCCAATTTTTGCAGGTAAGCCTACAGAGATTGAAACAGCCGATATTGAGTTTGATAGTCATAATCTGACTTCCATTCTTGGATATCAGCCTGATCGAAACTGGAATCTCTATGCAGGACTGAGTTATCAGACCTTAGAAGGTAATCTAAGTTTGGTAGGTGAATCTTTTTCGGTCTTTAATGGTTATCACGTTCAGCTTGAACAAAATGCTGCCTGGGGTTGGCTCGCTGGAATAAGCTATCAAATTCCTGAGTATTTCTTTAGAACAGCGTTAACTTATCGTTCAGCCATAAACCATCAACTGGAAACCACAGAATCAATTACAGTCGGTATACCTACGTCGTCAAGCTTTACGAAAGTACAAACACCTCAATCTATTAATTTAGATATTCAGAGCGGACTTCCCCCTCAGAATATTTTTTATGCGAGTTTACGCTGGGTAAATTGGCAAGATTTCGTCATTCAACCACCGAAATTCGGTGCAGTGATTGATTATGCCGCTTTGGAGTTTCCTGAAGTAAAAGATATCAAGATGATCGATTATCAGGAGGATCAATGGTCAGCCAAACTTGGAATCGCACATCAATGGCCTTCTTCTATGATTAATTCTTTTGAAATCTTATGGGACTCAGGTACGGGAAATCCAGCTTCTACCTTGAATTCGAGTAATGGTTATTGGGGAGTGGGTTTGGGCTATTTTCAGAATTTTCAAAAACACTGGGATATTGCTACAGGACTGTATTATTTAAAATTCCAGAAGCCTAAAACAGATACAAACGCTGCTATACCCCAGTTCGTGGGCTTATCCGCAGTAGATGATAACGATGTTTGGGTGGTCGGTATAAAGTTGGGCTATCATTTTCAATAGCTTTTAATAAATAAAAAACGAGCCGAAGCTCGTTTTTTATTTGGTTAAGCAGCTATGATTTAGAAGCGGAAGCTTACACCCAATTTTGCTACTGGAAGCCATTCGTATTTATTGTCTGTACGAATTTTTTCTCTTTCAGCATCAATTGCATCTGTAATTGGACGGCCATTTACACTTTCTGCTACCTGACTACCTGTATTATATAATTCTACAGTTGGGTTACCGTTATAATATGCACCAATTTCACCGAATACCCCCCAACGATTAGTAATTGCTGGAGAGAAGCCAAGGCCTACATAAGGTGCGATATTATTTTTATAAGATAAACTACCTACTACATCACCTACATCTGCTCCAAATGTAGAACCATCAATTCTGATTTCCCCATCTGTGCCAGGACGACCACGTAGACCATAATCATTATCGATATAAGCCACACCTGCTGCCATATAGAACCAGTTCGCCCAAGGACGAATTTCAGCATTTAAGTAAGTCAGGTTATTGTCCATATCCAGGTCATATTTTGTTCCATTAACTGATAAATCATCTGACCAAGAAATATCACCACCGTTATAACCTAAAGTAACACCTACATAAGGGTTAGCATTCCAAGAGATCGCGCCACCATAACCGGTAGTACCGACTTCAGCACGAACAGCTGCAGGTTTAAAGAAAGAGAATTCAGCTACGCCTTCATCTGTTACAATTGTTTCATCAGCAGCCATGACAGATCCAGCTGTGGCAGCTAGAACGGATACTGCTAAAAGTTGATATAAAGCTTTCATTATTTCTCTCCTCAAAAGAACTTTTTTTTC
Organism: Acinetobacter sp. YH12233; assembly: GCF_013417725.1. Classification (NCBI taxonomy): domain Bacteria; kingdom Pseudomonadati; phylum Pseudomonadota; class Gammaproteobacteria; order Moraxellales; family Moraxellaceae; genus Acinetobacter; species Acinetobacter sp. YH12233. The sequence goes on along the minus strand of NZ_VPDK01000011.1, from coordinate 8,555 downwards.
ATCATTAGTTATTCGTGATGAGCTCAATATAAAGGAGTCAATGAATATTTTTTATTCGTGTTTTGCTGAGCTTTTGTTATTTTTTGATACATATTAATTTTTCTTGTTGAATGATAAGCCTTTTTTAAACAATGTTTGTACATATCTAAAATACGAAAAGGATACTAATCACTTTACTTGCGAATTTAATTCAGCACCCTTCCTAGTTTTCCATCTTTTTAGAGCAATATAGTGTAAAATATCGGAAATTTTTTTCTGGAAGGAAGATCATGTCTCAGCTTTCAACAATCATTGAACAAGCGTTTGAAGACCGTGCGAATTTCACAGCAGCAGACTGTCCTGCTGAAATCCGTCAAGCAGTTGAGGAAGTAATTGCTGGCCTGGACAATGGTACTTTACGTGTTGCTGAAAAAATCGAAGGTGAATGGGTTGTTCATCAATGGATTAAGAAAGCGGTATTGTTATCATTTAAATTAAACGATAACAAACCAATGGAAGCTTGTGATCTTCGCTTCTACGACAAAGTAGATACTAAATTCTCTGACTGGACTGACGAGCAGTTTAAAGCTGCTGGCGTACGTGTTGTTCCTCCGGCGGTAGCGCGTAAAGGTTCTTTCCAGGCGAAAAACGTGGTACTGATGCCTTCTTATGTGAACATCGGTGCTTATGTAGATGAAGGTACGATGGTTGATACTTGGGCAACTGTAGGTTCATGTGCTCAAATTGGTAAAAATGTTCACTTGTCTGGTGGTGTAGGGATCGGTGGTGTTCTTGAACCGCTTCAAGCTAATCCAACTATTATTGAAGATAACTGTTTCATCGGTGCACGTTCTGAAATCGTTGAAGGCGTAATCGTTGAAGAAGGTTCTGTCATTTCAATGGGCGTATTCATTGGTCAATCTACCAAGATTTATGACCGTGAAACTGGCGAAATTCATTATGGTCGCGTACCTGCTGGTTCTGTTGTGGTATCAGGCAGCCTGCCATCTAAATGCGGTAAATACAGCTTATATGCAGCTGTAATCGTGAAAAAAGTAGATGCGAAAACTCGTGCTAAAACTAGCCTGAACGATCTGCTACGCGAAGACTAAGATGTCTTAACTTAGAGGGTACATTTGTGTTCCTCGGAGCTTCAACCGCTCCTCGTCTCTACGGTCAGCAATGATCGTAGGGATTTTTATTTTTATACATTGTTATTTATTTTTCAGTGGTTAATGTTGTTATGAATACGCTTCGATCTTCCGCAATTCCAGTTTCTGATCCGTCTGCGGGCTTACGCATTACGGAGATCTTCTATTCATTACAAGGTGAAGCCAATACTGCAGGTTTACCGACCGTATTTATTCGCTTAACCGGATGTCCACTGCGCTGTACCTATTGCGATACTACCTATTCTTTTGAAGGTGGCGAGCGCAAATCTTTAGATAACATCATTCAGACCACGCTTGATTTTAAAACGCCTTATGTGTGTGTGACCGGTGGTGAACCATTAGCGCAGCCGAACGCCCTGCCCCTGATGCAGCGACTTGCAGATTTAGGCTGTGAAGTCTCTTTAGAAACCAGCGGTGCGTTAGATGTTTCTAAAGTGGATGCACGGGTATCTAAAGTTCTGGATTTAAAAACACCAACTTCAGGTGAAGTTGCACGAAATTTGCTTACAAATCTGGATCATTTAACTCAGCATGACCAGATTAAGTTTGTGATCTGTAATCGTGAAGATTATGAATGGTCAAAACAGCAGGTAGAACAGTACCAGTTGAATGAAAAAGTCAGTACGGTCTGGTTCTCCCCTGCATTTGCAGTTGAAAAAGGAGCTGCGCGCTTGCCACAATTGGCACGTGATCTGGCTCAATGGATTTTAGAAGACCATCTCCCTGTTCGTTTCCAGCTGCAGCTGCACAAGTTGTTATGGAATGATGAAACTGGTCGTTAATTTTTGTAAATTTACTATATTGGAGTATTTGTTATGCGCCCTCGTGCCATTGTATTGTTATCTGGCGGATTAGATTCAACAACCTGTCTGGCTTGGGCGCAGGCACGCTATGAATGTATCGCACTAAGTTTTATGTATGGCCAACGCTCTACTACAGAACTTGATGCAGCTCGTGCGCTGGCTCAACGCTCGGGTGTAGAACATCGTGTCATCAATATTGATTTAGGTAACCTGGGCGGCTCAGCCCTTACTGATCATAGCATTGAGGTACCAGACCAATTGCAGGAAGGTATTCCGGTAACCTATGTGCCTGCACGAAATACCATCTTCTTATCTTATGCTTTGGCTGCTGCAGAAGTGTTCGGTGCTGAGGCAATTGTGATCGGGATTAATGCGGTGGATTATTCAGGTTATCCAGACTGTCGCCCGGAATTTATCGAAGCTTTTGCCAACATGGCACGCCTTGCAACCAAGGTTGGTGTCGAAGGTCAGGCCCTGAAATTTGAAACACCTTTGTTACATTTATCCAAAGCAAATATCATTCGCTTAGGCCTAGAACATGGCGTAGACTACAGTCAAACGGTATCTTGCTACCAAGCAGATGACCAAGGACGTGCGTGTGGAACATGTGACAGTTGTCGTTTACGCAAGCAAGGTTTTGCTGATGCAGGTGTTGAAGACCCGACACGTTATTACCTTTAAAATCGATCAAGGTTATAAATCCATATTATGAATATTAAAGCCAAATTACTTGCGACTAGCCTACTCTCTTTGTCTGCCCTATTTTCAACTGCATCTTTTGCAAATAATGATCAAGCTAAGGCAAAAGCAGAATTTGAGGCAATGAAAAAAGAATACACAACTGCCATGAAAAATGCTGGAAGCAGTTCAAATGTACGTGACGGTTTAATTAAAGCCTGTGCTATTCCATACAAACAGGCAGTGAAGTACAAAAAACTGACTCAGTCTGATGTGAATAAGCTTTGTACATGTGAAGTAGATGCAGAAGGTAAATTGACTCAAGCTCAGAAATGGCAGATTCAAAGCACCATTAACCAGAAGAAAAACCCTGCAACTTTAGACTTTGTTAAAAAACAAAGCCAGAATGTGCAGTCTTGTGTAGGCCCACAGCTCGCAGGTAAATTAAATTCACTTGCTGCAGAAGCCAATAAAGCCGCTCAAAAGAAATAATCCTGACGGATGTTTTTCTAGAATAAGCCACTATAATGTGGCTTATTTTTTTGAAAAAATTTAGAAAAATTGGAGAGACCATGTCTGAGATCAGCTTACCTGAGCACACTTTTTCAACCACTACAGGTGAAATTAATCTAGCCCAATTAAATGCAGAATGGCTGGTTATCTATTTTTATCCTAAAGATTCGACACCTGGCTGTACTACTCAGGCAGTCGGTTTCTCTTGTTTAAAAGATCAGTTCGATGCACTCAATACGACTATTCTGGGCGTATCACGTGATTCGGTTAAAGCGCACCAGAACTTTACTGAAAAACAGAATCTGACTATCAATCTGATCAGTGATAAAGAGGAAGTGTTATGCAAACACTTTGATGTCATTAAAGAAAAGAATATGTATGGCAAGAAAGTCATGGGCATTGAACGCTCTACCTTCATTTTCCATAATGGCAAACTGGTCAAAGAATACCGTAAGGTGAAAGCTGCTGGCCATGCTGAACAGGTTTTAGAAGATTTGAAAGCTTTACAGACTGCTTAAGGTCTTTTATAAAATCAAAAAAAGGTATGATCAGAAATATCATGCCTTTTTCTTTAGAGTTGCTGCAAAGAATAATTCAGTTGACTAAAGAAACTGCAATTGACCACATTACACAGCCAATGAGTACATCCAGTATTTTCCAGGCTTTTGGACGCTGAAAAATAGGTTGCAAATAACGTGCTGCATAGCCCAGTCCAAAAAAGAATACAAAGGACGCACTAATCGCTCCTAAGGCAAATTGTATCTGCGCATTGGAATATTGGGTGGAGATGGAACCAATCAAGACCAGTGCATCCAGATAAACATGCGGATTGAGCCAGGTCAGCATCAAACAGATCAGCAAAACTTTATATAAAGAAGGCACATCTTTTTGATCTGTGTCCAGACGCTGCTCATTCTTCCAGGCCTGATAAAAATGCTGAGCGCCATAGATCGCCAGAAAAGTTGCACCCAGATATTTCGCCATATTGATCCAGTGCGGATTGACCAGCATCAATTGTGAAAACCCCAAAACACCGGCAAAAATTAATATTGCATCAGATAAGGCACAACACATACAGATCGCAAAGACATACTGCTGTTTCAAGCCCTGCTTCAATACAAAAGCATTTTGTGCACCAATGGCAATAATCAGGCTAAAGCCTACTGCAAGACCTTGTATATATGCATTTAACATTGGAATATCATGGAATTATAAAGATGGGGATCATTATCTATGTTATTCTTTTCAATTAAATATAATTAAGAAAATATCATTTAGACTAAATTTTATTTAGGTAAGCTATGCCACTTAATTCTAAAAACTGTGATGCTTTTCTGGCTGTTGCAGAAACCCAAAGTTTTGATGCTGCCGCAAAATTATTAAATATAACGGCTTCGGCAGTCACTTTAAGAGTGCAAAATCTGGAAAGAGATTTGGGGCAAGTTTTGGTGCTACGTGAGCGTCCTTGTAAAGTGACCAATGCTGGTCAAACCTTACTGAATTATTTGCAGCATCAACGCCTGTTACAGCAGCAATTGATCCAGCAATTAAATGGTCAAAATAAAGCAGAATTCAGCTCGATTCATATTGCGGTAAATGCAGATTCACTCGCGACCTGGTTATTTCCCTGTCTGAACACCACCCTGCTTGCAGAGAAAATCACTTTGAATCTTCAGGTCGCTGTTCAAAGTGAAACTCATAAGCTTCTGGAGCAGGGTCAAGTCAATGCCTGCATTAGCAGTGAGAGTGAAGCCATGCCGGGCTGTAAGGCTCATTTTATCGGGCAGATGCATTATAGAATGGTCGCAACACCTGCTTTTGTGCATTCCTGGTTTAAACAAGGCATTCACCGGGAATCACTGCGTAAGGCACCTGCTGTAATTTATAATGATCAGGATCATTTACATAGCCATCTACTGTTAGCTCAATTTGGTTTAAACCAGCAATGTTTTCCTTTTCACTATATCCCCTCCTCGACCGCCTTTGCGGATGCTATTTTTTCAGGATTAGGATATGGTTTGGTGCCGGACTATCAAATTGCGGACCGGATTCAAAATGGGACACTGATCGAAATACTGCCTGAATGCTGTTGTGATGTACCTTTATATTGGCATCACTGGAAACAGCAGTCTCCCGCTCTAAAACAGTTAACCAAAGTCATTCTGGAACAGGCAGAACAATGTATGAATAATCCAATTCAATAAGCAGTTCTATGATGTCCTGCCGAATTCACAGAAATTGAATATCAGATTATTGGGTTTTCCACTGTCCCATTAGGTGAATATTAACTTTTTCACCCACGCCTGCAGTGGCTTTCTTCATCCCAAAATCTGAGCGATTAATTACCGTGGTTGATTTCACATCGAGTAGATTAGGATTACCCTTGTTCGGTGTCAGAGTGGTATCGAAAACTACTGGTCGAGTAACCCCTCTTAGAGTGAGTTGACCCATGACCTGATAACGATTCGTACCATTTGGCTTAAACTGGGTACTTTTGAAATTGACTGTTTTATAGCGCGATGCATGAAACAGGTCCTCACCCATAATCATATTTTTAAGGCTGGGCTTGGAAACCTCCAGGCTATCCACCTGCATAGTGAACTCAGTAGATGACTGTTGTGGCCGATCGGGATCAAACTGCATGGTTGCCTTGAACTCTTGAAAATTTCCCTTTACCACATTCAAACCCAAGGAGTTAATGCTAAAGCCGACACTACTTTGAGGCGTCAATGTCCAGCTTTTAGCATACGCAGCCGATATACATATAGCAGATAGAGCACCCGCATAAGCTATATTTTTCAGGAATAGATTCATTGTGTTCATCCTTAACAATCAAATGAACTCACTACCTTAAAACGGTTTTAGCCCAGATTTGTTTTATCATTTAGTTCAAACTTGTTGACCAATTGTTGATAAATCTCATTATTTTTAAATTTATGTAAAAACTCACTGGTGCCTAAAGGAAAAGCCGATTCCACCACTTCACCGCGATAATACGCTTCACGTAAAGGAGTGGCGGATATAGCGCCAACCAAGCTATCCAGTTCCACCATTTCCCATTCCGGGAACAAACTTAAATAATAAGAAGATTCATCTTTAAAGTGTCCAATTAGACCAACTTTTGCTTCTGCTTCAACTACTTCAGACACCAGCGATTTCACCAGTTTTTGCCATTTTTCATCATTATAGACATCAATGACATGGACAAATTTAATCCGTTTCTGATCTGCTTCAGAAAAATTCGACAGGATCATTTCTTCACGTTCAGTGGCCAGAAATGGATTTTTAATATTACGTTCTTGCTGTGCTGAGCCTAATGCCAGAATCACCTGCTGGCTCTGCTGCAAGGCAATTTTAATCGTTTGCATATGGGCCAGATGGAAAGGTTGAAAACGACCAATAAACACCAGGTAATCAAATTTATACTTCATAGCACATCTTACTTTTATGAACGCATCAGTTATGCCGCAGGGAATTTTTTGCGACATAATAAGCGCCAATAAATTCATATTAATAAAGCAAGGATAGTACGATGACACTGAGCTGTATTCAACAACCGCATCAGCATTTAAATGCGAATTTAGACCATGGCGTATTGACCTTAGCCATTCACCGCCCTGAGGCAAAAAATGCGCTTTACGGCGAACTATATCTATGGATCGCACAGGCGCTGGATGAAGCAGATCAGGATAGTAGTGTGCGTGTCGTGATTCTACGTGGTCAGGATGCAGACTTTAGTGCCGGCAATGACATGCAGGACTTCATGAAGTTTATTCAGACACCTCTGCAAGCTAAGGCTGGCGATACCCCTCCTTTTGTCCTGTTGAAGTCTGCTGCAAAATTTTCCAAGCCTTTAATTGCAGCTGTTCGTGGCGTTGCGATTGGGATCGGGGTAACGATTCTGCTGCATGCTGATCTGGTTTATAGTGACAATACTGCCCTGTTCCAGATTCCATTTGTTAGTCTTGGCCTGTCTCCTGAAGGTGCTTCAAGTAAGCTGTTAGTACAACAAGCTGGCTATCATAAAGCGGCTGAGCTATTGCTTACGGCACAACGGTTTAATAGTGAAAAAGCATTGGGCGCAGGTCTGGTAAATAGCATTGAGGAAGATGTCTATGCTGCTGCTGAAAAACAGGCACAAACTTTGGCTGCTTTACCACTTGCTTCCATTAAGCAGACCAAAGCATTAATGAAACATAATCTGGCTGAAATTATCGAATGTATTGATGATGAAGCTGAGATATTTATGAAACGTGTCGGTTCACCTGAAATGACAGAAGCTGTTCAGGCCTTTATGCAAAAACGGAAACCTGATTTCACACAATTCAACTAATTCTGAAACTTATCTTTTAATTGAGGCAGTTTAGACTGCCTCAATCTTTTATTTTTTTGAAAGAATCTAGCTTATGACTAATGAAAACTCCCAAACGACTTCTCAAACAACCGATAGTTCAAATCCTGAAAAGAAACGTTACTACGAACCTGCACCTCAGGATATTGATGTAGACAATTTCCGAAAGGTCATCGAAAGCCGACGTTCTGTACGTAAATTCACTAAAAAGCCAATTCCTGCCGAGGTTCTCGATGCCTGTCTGGATTTGGCCTTGCTGGCACCAAACTCTTCAAACCTGCAGCCGTGGACATTTTATGTGGTGCAAAACCCCTCCAAGAAAAAACGTCTGGTTAAAGCATGTATGAGCCAGCTTGCTGCTAAAACGGCTTCAGAACTGATTGTCTGTGTGGCACGTACTGACCGTGTAGATGAAATGGCTAAACTGAATATCAGCGAGTTTCCATTTCCTGAGGCTCCACCAGCCATTAAAAAGTACTATAAGTACATTCCATACAACTACAAGACCGGTTATTTGAATGCCTTTGGTAACTTTAAGAAAGTTGCTTTCAAAGTAGCACGTACACTCGATAAACAAATGCCAGTGTCTGCATTTAGCCCTGCTGATGCGAAACTTTGGGCAAGTAAAACCACAGCACTAGCATGTGAAAATCTGGTACTGGCTTTACGTGCTTATGGTTTTGATAGCTGTATGATGGAAGGCTTCGATGAACCAATGGTTCGTGAAATTCTGGACCTGAATGATCAGCAATATCCGGTGATGGTGATTGGTGCTGGTGAACGTGCCAAAGATGGCGTGTTCTTCCCGCAGTATCGTTTTGATCGAGAGCTGTTTATTCAGAAGGTTTGAGTTTAAAAATAGTATTTAAAGGATTTAAGAATATTAATTTACTTAATATTTGATGACATGGATGTCGCTTAATTAAGTATATTAACCCGAATCCTGCTTAAGCCGATGACTTCATAATTTGAATTGTTGGCTTATTTTTATGGATCAGTTGATATGCACACAAGGACGCGTAAATCCCTCCTAGAAATCCATGAACACTACGTGCTTTG
>NZ_VPDK01000010.1:0-94222 GCF_013417725.1 Acinetobacter sp. YH12233 | reverse complement strand
TACTTCATGTACAACCATCATTTTAAAGGCGAAGCTATAATCACGTTGTGTGCGTTTAACTCGTTGTTCTTGTGCATGTTCCATAAAATAAGTCTCTTAAGGTGTAAACTTATTTCAGGACGGGACAAACTTCAAAAATAAAAAACCGCTGTTAGTTAGCGGTTTTTTATTGAGCTAAATACTTAAGGCAGTTGTTTGATCGGGCTACCACCCAAAGCTTGCATTAGGGTCACATAAGCATTGTATTGGCTTTGGCGGGTTTGCACTAAAGACAGACGGGCATTCCGCGTGGTTTCCTGTGCATCCAGCAGATTTTTCAATGCTACTGCACCATTACGATAACGTACTTCAGTCAAACGCTCAGTACGTTCAGCCAGTTCAACGTTACGCTGTTGTAACGCAACCTGTTTGGTGAGTTCAGTACGATTAGACAAGGCATTCTCTACATCGGCAAAAGCTTCGTACATGGTTTGACGATACTGGATAATCGCTTTTTCATATTCCAGCTCATTCACCTGTAAATCACGTTTCATATCATTCCATTGTAGGAATGGCAGGCTGAGTCCAGCACCTAAGGTCGCCACCGGATTTTTAAGTACATCTGACAATGATGAACTGGTGCCCACGCCGGTACTTAGGCTGCCAGTCAGGCTGATCGAAGGATAATAACTGGCTTTATTGGCATCCTTGTTGGCCAAGGCTTTACGCAAACGCAATTCAGTAGCTCTCAAGTCAGGACGGCGGGAGAGAAGGCTAGCAGGCAAGCCAGCTTCAATCGACGGTAAAGCAATATTCGGTAAACGTTTCGGTTCCTGAATCGAAAGCTGTTGCACAGGCATATTCATGAGTACTGCCAGCGCCGTACGTGTTTCCACACGTTGCTGCTCAATCTGACTTAAGGTCGCTTGCTGGCTTTGGATCGCCTGTTCAGCCTGAGTTAAATCCAAACCAGACACAGCACCGGCACGATACTGGACATTGACCAGATCATAGGTACGCTGTGCAGTCGCTAGGTTTTGTTGAACCACGCTATAACGTTCATTTAGATAACCCAGCTGCCAGTACAGTTGAGCAGTCGTACCAATCAGACTTTGTGCAGTCGCTTGCAAGTCTTCTTCAGATGCCAGGGCTTCCCAGCGTGCTGCTTCAGTCTGATTGGCCAGTTTACCGAACAGATCCAGTTCATAGCTTAAGCCAGGGAAATTAACCCCAAAGCCGGATGAACTGCTGCCATCTTCCAGATCAAAGCTTCTACGCGTGGTTAACCCCGCATCACTGATACGTACACCTTGCTGGCTTTGTGTTTGTCTGGCCTGAATACGGGCTTGCTGCAAATTGATCCCGGCAACGGCCAGATCACTATTGGCTGCCAGTACGTCATTCACCAGATTATTCAATTGCGGATCTTTAAATAGAGTCCACCATTGATCTGCCAGAATATCAGCATGGATTTGCTGGCTTACAGCTTTACTGTTTTGAAAGTTGTTAGGCACCTGTACAGCAGGTTGTTCATACGGCGTTTTCACCACGGCTGCACAGCCGACCAGTGAACTCCCGAGGAGTAGGGCACTGGCAAGTTTGGTAAGAGTATGCATATCAGATTCCTTATTCTCGAGAAAGTGCATCGACTGGATTCAAACGGGCTGCATTACGTGCCGGGATAAAGCCGAACACAATACCGATCAGGCTTGAGCAGACAAAGGCCGCGACAATTGATGTGGTCGAGTATGCCATCTGGAAGGTTCCTCCAGCAAAATGGGTAATCAGCTGACCGATACCGAGTGACAGCAATACGCCTAAGATACCGCCCAGAATACAAACCAGAACAGCTTCAATCAGGAACTGTTGCAGAATGTCACTTTGGCGCGCACCCACAGCCATTCGTACCCCGATTTCCTGAGTACGTTCAGTCACGGAAACCAGCATAATATTCATTACGCCGATACCACCGACGACCAGTGAAATCACCGCAATTGCCGAGATCAGCAAGGTCATGGTTTGAGTCGTTTGCTGAATCGTTTCACGGATACTGTCTGCATTTTGCGTAAATACATCCTGCGCACCGTGACGTTGGACCAGTAAATTCAAAATGGCATTTTCCGCGGCTGCGCTTGGATATTCATCCTTAATACGCACAATGATCTGACGCACATTCGGTTGACCCAGCATACGGCTCATGACGGTAGAATAGGGCAGATAGACATTCAGGCTATCATTGTTTCCCATCATGCCTTTTTGCGCATCAATGACGCCAATCACCCGGCTTGGTACACTGCCTAAAAGCAGTACCTGACCGACAGGATTGGTGCCATCTGCAAAGAAAGTATTTTGGGTGTTGGTATCAATCACCACATCCTGCGCCTGCTCAGTAATACTTTCTTTATCAAATGGCTGACCTGATTTAAAGGTCATACCTTTGACATAGAAGAAGTCTTCACTGACGCCGTTGACGGTAGTTGATGCTTCAATCTCTTTGAAGCGTCCAGTGACACTGCTGTTGACCGATGGGCTGACCCCATCCACATAAGGCTGTTCTGCCAGTGCATCGGCATCAGCGGGAATTAGCGTCTTGGATTGGGAGGAACGTGAATTATCCCCGAAGCCCCGGCCCTGGAACACGGTAATGGTATTGGTCCCGAGACTGCTGATATTTTCCAGAATCTGCTTTTGTGAACCGTTACCCAGCGCAACGACCGAAACCACCGATGCGATCCCGATAATAATCCCGAGCATGGTCAGGAAGGTCCGCATCCGGTGCGCATTCATGGCCAATAAGGCCATACGGAAAGCTTCACCGAGACGGTCTACTGCAGAACGCCAGCTCGAGATTTTCTTCTGTTCATTTCGGACCAGATTTTTTTTCTCGAAACCATCATCAACTTCAGGCATATTCGGTTTATCTGAAATGATATTCCCGTCTGAAATCTCGATAATACGCGTCGCATTTTTTGCCACGTTATGATCATGTGTGACCAGAATAATGGTATGTCCTTTGGCATTCAGCTCACGCAGAATCCGCATCACTTCAATACCGCTATTCTTATCCAGTGCACCGGTTGGTTCGTCGGCAAGAATCACGTCACCGCCATTCATCAGGGCACGGGCAATCGAAACACGCTGCTGCTGACCACCAGACAATTGACTCGGACGGTTCTGGGTTTTTTCACCCAAGCCCAAATCAGTCAGTAATTTGACAGCACGTTCGTGACGGGTATCTGAATCTGCACCGGCATAAATTGCAGGAACTTCGACGTTACCTGCCGCGCTTAAATCACTGAGCAGATGATAACGCTGGAAAATAAAGCCGAAATATTCACGACGTAACTGCGCCAGTTCATCAGCTTCAAGTTCGCGGGTTTCACGGCCTTTAACTTTATAGCTGCCCTTGGTCGGCTTATCCAGACAGCCCAGAATATTCATCAGGGTGGATTTACCCGAACCGGACTGACCGACAATGGCGACCAGTTCGCCCGGATAAATCTCCAGATTGACCCCTTTTAAAATCTGGACCGTGCTTTCACCCGCAGGGAATTCACGAACCAGATTCTTGACCTCGAGTAGAGGTTGCTGTTGTTGATTCATGCTTACATTCTCATTGGGCCGGCGCCACCAGGACCACGGCCACTGCCGCCACGTTTAGCACCGTCATTAGAAGTATCAGAGCCATCTGCAATCACAACCTGATCACCACGTTTCAAGCCTTTGATCACTTGTGCGGTTACACGGTTATTCAGACCAATCAGGACAGGGGTTGGTTTTGCTGTTCCGTCTGCCTGCAATACACGAACCATGGCACGCTGAGCTTTACCTTGTTCAATCAGGGCACGTTCAGCATCAGAAAGTTCTAAGCGAGGAGGGCGGTCACCTGCCGGACGTTTACTATCACCACGGGCTTGATCCTGACCTTCACCACGTGCAGATGGGTCAACGGCACCGCGAGAGCCTTCACCACGATTTGGACGTTGTGGACGGTTTGAACCTTGAATGGCAGCCGCCGGAACAGTCAGTACATTTCGTGCTTCATCAAGAACGATATAGACTTGCGCCGTCATATCAATACGCAGCTTACCATCTTCATTCGGTACATCAAACAGGGCGTTGTAATACACTGCAGAGCCTGAAGTTGAGCTTGAAGTATTGGTTTCGGTATTAATTGAATTTGGTGCAGGTTCAACCTGACGAAGTTTCGCGTAAATTTTCTTGTCAGTATTCCCTAAAGTAGTGAAATACACTGTCTGGCCTTCCTGAACTTTCATGACATCGGCTTCAGAAATTTCAGCCTTAATCGTCATGGTATCCAGCTGCGCCAGTTTCACAATCGTTGGTGCACTTTGATTGGCGTTTACAGTCTGACCTTCTTCAGTCACGATCGCTACGATGGTTCCATCCGTGGGTGCCACAATTTGGGTATAACCGAGATCTTCTTTCGCAGTGGCTAAAGTTAAACGTGACTGTTCGATCTGTGCATTAATCGCAGTAATATCTGCCTGAGCGGTTTTGTAGCTGGCTAATGCAGATTCCAGTTCTGAACGCGAGGTTGCATCTTGGGCATACATGGCTTGCTGACGCTTATACTCGGCTTCCACCTTGGCAAGGTTGGCCTGTTTCACGGCAAGCTGTGCCATCTGGTTTTTAATGCTGGCTTCAGCAGTCTTTAAATCATTTTCCTGACGAACAGAGTCAATTCGGGCAATTAACTGGCCTTGTTTGACCTGATCGCCGAGTTGCACATACATTTTTTTAACCTGACCCGAAACCTGGGCACCGACACTGACCATTTTGGTGGCTTCAAGTACACCAGTTGCCAGTACCGAATTTTCAATATCCCCTTGGGTCACTTCAGCTGTAATGTATTGTGGCTGCTGCTCTTTTGGTTTCAGAAAATACCAGGCAGTGACTGCCATCAGGATGGCAATTACAATCGCCATAATGAGTTTCGTAGGTTTTATTTTTGGCATATGGATTCAGATTCGGGTCGTAGGATAACAGTTGATTATAAAAGCGAAATTAGGATAAAACGTGAATTTTTTTTATTTAAAATGAGAACTATTTTCCACTGCCTGGTTTAAAAAAGCATATAAGATAAAACCTGATTTTATATAAAGGATTCATTGACCTACTCATATTGGAATCATCTTTTTTAGGTGAAATTTTATACGATTTAGCTATCCAAAAAATATTGATCATATGATGAATCAATTAAATCTTCATGGGAGTATAAAGTACTTCTCAGATAGACTGCATGCAAAAACTTGGCCACTAAATTGCTGATAAAAATACGCCATAGTGCTGCTCAATATCATGGAAGTTTTTAATGATATTTGTTGTAAAAATAATTCTGCGCTAAAGCCAACCTCTTTTATTTTTTAATCTAATTTTTCGAATGATATGTTCTATTAAAATTTAAAAAATCTATGTTTTACATATAGATTTAAGCAAATAAAGTTTGTAATATCTAATTCCATAAAAAAAATATGGGTTTATTCATTAAGAGAATATGATTATTTAATGAGCGGAAAATAATACGACTTTACTAAGAAAATTAATGAGGTTCATAGATGGAATGGAATGAAAGTTACAATATTGGAATTGAGGTGATTGATCATCAACATCGCCAGATTCTGGACTATATAAATGCTTTAGAGCAGGTCAAAAGTACCGGAGATCGCGATAAAATCCGGGAGGTTTTAGATGATTTGATCGACTATACCCAGTCACATTTCAGCTTTGAAGAAAACCTGCTGGAACAGGTGAGTTATCAATATTTGCCTTCACATCGCGGCATACATGAATTATTTGTCAAAAAATTAAATGATTATCGTCTGAAGTTTGAGCAAGGTCAGTCCATTGAAAAAGATTTATATCGTCTTCTGTCCAAATGGCTCATCAACCATATTCAGCACGATGATCAGGATTATGTCGAAGCAGTACGGGACAATATGCTGAGCTACCTGCGAACGCAGGAGAAGAAAAAAGGCAAAGGCTGGTTTGCGCGTTTCTTTAGTTAGGCACTCGAGGATGCAAACAAGCTTTGACCGCACATTTCAGCAATGGCCTGCAAGATCAGATGTTCAGGGTTCTCTCTGGACATCCCTTTGATTGCAGCATCGATCCGGATCAAAAGCTGAGGCCAGCTTAAAAAGCGCTGTGGACTTAAACGACGCAAGGCTTGCTGATATAAGCTCACTTTAGTTTTCCAGATACCGATTTGTAAGGCATTTTGTGGCTGTTCAAATAATTGCATCAATAGACGCATTTCTTTGCTGATACTCCACAAAATCAGGCTCATCGGTTCACCTGAGGCAATCAGATACTGAAAGATCTTAATTGATTGTGCCAAATTCCCATTGAGCAAGGCATCACTCAGATCATAGGTGCTGTAACGGGACTGATCCTGCAAGCAGGCATATAGATGGTCAATCTGGATAATATCTACTTCAGCAAAGGTATCTGCTACGCGCATCAGGCTATTTTTGGCTGCCAGCAAATTGTGCTCATGATGCTGCTCTAGCCATTGCCAGGCGTCATTGGCCAGCTTAATTCCTAGTTTTTCCGCTTCAATTCCGAGGATCTGTTGACGATCTTTTGGGTAGTTGGCCACTAGCGATACATTTACGCCATTGGCATCAATGGTCTGGAAAAAACTGGATTTCAGGCTGCTGGCATCCTGTTTCGGCATGACCACCAACAGCAGGTTATCACTGTCCTGCTGCAGATAGCTTTTTAACAGTTTGAGACCGCTGGCATCCGGTTTGATATTGCCATGCACTTCAATTGCCAGTTGGCTAGAAAATAATGACAGGCTGTTTAAAGCATTGAAGACATTTTTCCAGTCAGAGGCAGAGCTAATATCATAACGCTGGCGTTCAACTTCACGGCTTTGCCAGCTGCTACGAAAGGCATCTACCAGATTCTGTTCCAGCAAAGGCTCCTGACCATGTAACACCCAGGCACCGCGAGCTTCATTGACACGTTTTAATGCCTGGAGGTAGTCAAGTTTCATTGGGTCATCTTATTGGGCTGGTTGAGTCGAAGTTTCTGATCTTGCCAATGGCAAACGATTCGATGAAATTTGACGGGCAATCTGCTGGGCCACATCATCAATCAGGACCTGATTTAAGAATTTCTGTTCCTGGTCATCTGTATTCACGGTTTCAATATCATATTGATAGGTACGGGTCGCAATTACCGTACGGGGTTCAGTCACCGGATTGCCTTGCGCATCTTCAATTCGGAAAGTTACATTCAGACGCAATAAGGTTTCTACAAGTTTGCCATTCAATTCTAAACGGCGAGGGGTGTAATCTAGGACACGTAAGACATAAGCATCAGGTGCATTACTCAGCTGTACTCCAGCAGCACCCAGGTAAACAGCCAGTTTTTCCTGAAGATCTTCAGTATTGTCAGGCAGGGCCAGACTCATGACTGAGTAAGCTACAGGTGCGGAACTCGGATTGGTTCCTTTTAAATGAAAGCCACAGCCGACGAGGCCTGCACTTAGACCACAAGTTAAAACAATTGCTGCTAAACGTTTGCCTAAATGCATGAGTATCCTCTTTTCCCTTGGGGAAATATTTGAAATCCTGAACCGGATTGTAAAGTCAAAGCCCGTTGGCTGGCAACGGGCTTTGTTTGGAATTGTTTTACTTGCTAAATTTAATCCCCCTAAGTCCCCCTTTTTCAAAGGGGGACTTTCCACAATGTGTAGTGCTTCTAGGAAGCGCAGCTCCTCCCTTTATTAAAGGGAGGGTGGGAGGGATTTCTCTAAATTTATTTAAACAACAAGGTTTACAAGTTTATTTGGTACCACAATTTCTTTCTTGGTTGGACCAGTCAAGAATTGCTGAACTTCTGGCAATGCTTTGGCTTGAGCAAGAATGTCATCTTTCGATGCATCCACAGACACTTCGAGTTTGCCACGAAGTTTACCGTTCACCTGAACCACGATGGTTTGTGTATTACGAGTCAATGCAGATTCATCCACTTGTGGGAACTGCGCTTGAGTTAACTCGATTCCAAACTGAGCCAATAAAGTCTGGCTTAAGTGTGGTGCAAATGGTGCAAGCAAAGTTAAAAGCGTAGTGATCGATTCACGAGCTACAGCAACGTCATTGTCATCTTTCGCTTCAAACTTGTTGTTCGCATTTAACAGTTCCATCATCGCTGCAATGGCAGTGTTAAATGCATGACGACGTTCAATGTCATCACCCACTTTCTGGATGGTTTCGTGAGTCTTGCGGCGTAAATCTTGCGCAGCTGTAGAAAGAGCGGCTTTATCGAAGTCAGTCGCGGTATTACCTTTTTCAAGGAAACCTGTTGCCAAACGCCATACACGTTTCAGGAAGCGGTTTGCACCTTCAACACCGGCATCAGACCATTCAAGTGATTGATCAGGTGGGGCTGCGAACATCATGAATACACGTGCAGTGTCTGCACCGTATTGGTCAATAATCGCTTGCGGGTCGATACCGTTGTTTTTCGATTTCGACATTTTTTCCTGACCGCCAACAATGACGTCCTGACCATCACCTTTGTATTTCGCAGAAGTGATGCGACCTTTCTCATCACGCTCAAGTTCGATGTCGGCAGGGTTGAACCAGGTTTTCTTGCCAGACTTAGACTCACGGTAATAAGTATCCGCAAGCACCATACCTTGAGTGAGCAAGTTAGTGAACGGCTCATTACCTTGTACCACGCCTTCGTCACGCATCAATTTGTGGAAGAAACGTGCATATAACAAGTGCAGAATCGCGTGTTCAACACCACCGATGTATTGGTTTACAGGAAGCCAGGTTTGACCCGCTTCAGGTTTTACCATGCCATCAGTAAAGTCTGGAGATGCATAACGTGCATAGTACCAAGAAGATTCTACGAATGTGTCTAGCGTATCTGTTTCACGACGCGCATCGCTGCCGCAGCATGGACATTTAGTTTCGTAGAACTCAGGCATCTTGTTCAGCGGGTTACCTGAACCGTCTGGAACCACGTCAGTTGGAAGTACCACAGGCAGTTGATCTTCAGGCACTGGCACTTGACCACATTTGTCACAGTTGATCATTGGAATTGGACAACCCCAATAACGCTGACGAGATACACCCCAGTCACGTAGACGGAATTGAACTTTAACGTTCGCAAGACCTTGTGGTTCTAATTTTGTAAGGAAGGCATCAAATGCGCCTTGGAAGTCTAAACCGTCAAATTCGCCTGAATTAACCAGTTTACCGTCTTTTGAACCGTACCATTCTTGCCATTGTGCTGCGTCAAAGTCTGCATCATCTGCGCCTTTAGCATCAATCACTTGTTTGATGGTGAGGCCGTATTTATTGGCAAATTCGAAGTCACGTTCATCGTGTGAAGGTACCGCCATCACCGCACCTGAACCGTAAGACATAAGCACGTAGTTTGCGATCCAAACAGGAACCTCTTCACCTGTGACAGGATGCTTAACTGACAAACCTGTTGCCATGCCTTTCTTCTCAGCAGTCGCAAGATCCGCTTCTGCCACAGAACCCATACGGCATTCTTCGATGAATGCCTGTAGTTCAGGGTTGTTTTCAGCAGCTTTCAGTGCCATTGGATGTTCTGCTGCAACTGCAACATAGGTCACACCCATTAATGTATCGGCACGCGTAGTGAAGACAGTTAAACCGTCTGCATAAACTTCCGGATTCGCTGAAGGGAAGGTGATTTCCATACCTTGTGAGCGACCGATCCAGTTACGTTGCATAGTCAGGACTTGTTGTGGCCAGCCGTCTTTCAGTGTTTCAAGATCGTCCAGTAATTCTTGCGCATAATCAGTGATGCGGAAGTAGTACATTGGGATATCACGTTTTTCAACCAATGCACCTGAACGCCAGCCGCGACCATTTTCAACCTGTTCATTGGCAAGAACGGTCTGGTCTACTGGATCCCAGTTTACGGTTGAAAGTTTACGGTAGATCAGGCCTTTTTTATAAAGCTGAACAAACAACCATTGTTCCCAGCGATAGTATTCTGGTGTGCAGGTTGCGAATTCACGGTCCCAATCTACAGACAGACCTAATTTTTTAAG
Organism: Acinetobacter sp. YH12233; assembly: GCF_013417725.1. Taxonomy (NCBI): domain Bacteria; kingdom Pseudomonadati; phylum Pseudomonadota; class Gammaproteobacteria; order Moraxellales; family Moraxellaceae; genus Acinetobacter; species Acinetobacter sp. YH12233. The sequence continues at coordinate 84,171 of NZ_VPDK01000010.1, read as the reverse complement.
CTGATTACGCATGTAATCAATATTTTCGAACGTCCATTTTGCAGGAGCGACCTGGTGTGCAATAGCAGCGTTTTCTGCAGGAAGACCGAAAGCATCCCAGCCCATTGGTTGTAATACAGTTTCACCTTTTAAACGGTGGAAACGACTGATCACATCACCAATGGTATAGTTACGCACATGACCCATATGCAGTTTGCCACTTGGGTAAGGGAACATCGAGAGGATATAACGACGTGGACCTTCTACAGTGTCGGCAACTTTAAAGGCTTTGCGAGATTCCCAGTCCTGTTGGACTTGAGGCTCAATCGCACTGGCTTGATATTCTGAGTCAATGTGAGTAGTCATATACGTAATACAAGAGAACGGTTAAAAAAATATAAGGCACAGCATAGCGCAAAATGCACCTAAAAGTGAATTTTGCGGATGGGATTCTGCAGGAAAAATCTAAATTGGCAGGCGAGTATGATTAGAAGGCTATACGCTCAGACTGACCACGTTGTAAAGCTTCATTGGCTTCACGCTGTTGTTGCTCATTTTCAGAAACGGCAGGCACAGGTGCAGATGAGTTTGAGTTACCCGTTTCGGTCTGGTTCTCATTTTTGGTTGTTCTTGCTGGGGTAGGTGCGGAATTGGTCCAGCCATAGGTTTCTACTTTGCTTTTATGCTTGGCATTTTTAGGAGGCGGGGTTTTGGTGTAGTGAGTCACGCCTTTGGCATCTACCCATTTATAATATTCAATCGCTAAAGCAGAGCTGCTCGCTACACCTAAAACGAGCGTAGTGGCAAAACTTAATGCGGTCAGGAAAGATCTTTTCATGAGTAAAAGTCCTGAAAATTTCAAGCGGTTAAATAGGGTTGTTATTGTAGAGAATTTTTTGCCATAAGATGATTTTTAATTCAATTAATTTTGTGATCAGTAGTGATCTTAATGTTTTGAGCTGATACCTAAAAAGAGTAATTTTATATAAAAAAATTTATTTATAAACAGTTGCATTGAATTTCTTAAAAATTCATTCAATTTTTTTATATAAGACATATTAAAAATTTATAAAATTAAAGTTTTAAGTATATGAAATTTATTAATTTAAATTAGAATTTTAAAGCTAAAAACCAGAGTTAAAGTCGAAATTGCCTGTAAAAGCAGCAAATTTTAGAAGTATAAACAATAATAGCCTGTTTTTTAAACTTGACTTTAAAGGCTGAAAACACAAGAATGCAGCAATAGTTTTATATGCCTTAGATCGATCACCCTTCGAATAAGTGTCATGTCATGCAATGGGCAATTTTTCTAGCCGAAAAATTGAACAAAGCGAACAAAATATGTTTACCCCAACATGTTTTATATCTTGTATTGCTCGAACAGCAGGTAGATCGGATTTTTTATTCCTATTGCTTTGAAAACTATGAAATTTGTGTGCTATAACAGTGCAGACAGTTAATGAATGAACACTGCAAATGCCTCCCATTTGTGCAGTGAATAATATAGGGTGAATCACGTTGGAACTTTTATCTGGTGGTGAAATGCTCGTTCGCGCATTAGCGGATGAAGGCGTTGAACATGTTTTTGGATATCCAGGCGGCGCAGTACTGCATATTTATGATGCGCTATTTCAACAAGACAAAATTAATCATTACCTCGTACGTCACGAACAAGCTGCCGGCCACATGGCGGATGCTTACTCACGCGTAACAGGTAAAACTGGTGTTGTGCTGGTCACTTCTGGCCCAGGCGCGACCAATACCGTTACTCCAATTGCAACGGCTTATATGGATTCCATTCCAATGGTGATCCTGTCTGGTCAGGTTGCAAGCCATTTGATCGGTGAGGATGCGTTCCAAGAAACTGATATGGTCGGTATTTCTCGCCCAATCGTGAAGCACAGCTTCCAGGTTCGCCATGCCAGCGAAATTCCTTCAATTATCAAAAAAGCATTCTATATCGCGTCATCTGGCCGTCCAGGTCCAGTTGTAGTTGATATTCCTAAAGATGCAACCAACCCAGCAGAGAAATTTGCTTACGAATATCCTGAAAAAGTGAAGATGCGTTCGTATCAACCACCATATCGTGGTCACTCAGGTCAAATCCGTAAAGCGATTGATGAACTGATTCATGCGAAACGCCCAGTCATTTACTCAGGCGGTGGTGTGGTTCAGGGCAATGCTTCAGCACAATTAACTGAGCTTGCACATCTATTGGGTTACCCAGTTACGAATACCTTGATGGGTCTTGGCGCATTCCCGGGCGATGATCCACAGTTCATCGGCATGTTGGGTATGCACGGAACTTACGAAGCAAACATGACCATGCACAATGCAGACGTAATTCTGTGTGTAGGCGCGCGTTTTGATGACCGTGTAACCAATAACCCGGCGAAATTCTGTCCGAATGCCAAAGTCATTCACATTGACATCGATCCGGCGACCATTTCTAAAACCATCATGGCGCACATTCCAATCGTGGGTGCAGTAGAACCTGTGCTGAACGAAATGCTGAACCAGTTGAAGCAAATGAATGTGTCCAAGCCAAATCCTGAAGCGATTGCGGCATGGTGGAAACAGATTGATGAATGGCGTCAGGTTCATGGCTTGAAGTTCGATGTACCGACTGATGGTTCTATGAAGCCACAGCAAGTGGTTCGTGCTCTAGACAAAGTCACCAATGGCGAAGCGATCATCACGTCTGACGTTGGTCAGCACCAGATGTTCGGCGCGTTGCACTATCGCTATAAGCGTCCTCGTCAATGGATCAACTCTGGTGGTCTAGGTACGATGGGTGTTGGTCTGCCATATGCAATGGCGGCTAAGCTTGCATTCCCGGATCAGCAAGTAGTTTGTATTACTGGTGAAGCATCGATTCAGATGTGTATCCAGGAACTTTCTACCTGTAAGCAATATGGCTTGAACGTGAAAATCCTGTGCCTGAACAACCGTGCCTTGGGTATGGTGAAACAGTGGCAGGACATGAACTACGAAGGCCGTCACTCTAGCTCTTATGTAGAGTCTTTACCTGACTTTGCAAAATTGATGGAAGCTTATGGTCATGTAGGTATTCAGATTGACCATGCGGACGAGCTTGAGTCTAAGCTTGAAGAAGCGATGGCAATCAATGATAAGTGCGTATTTATTAACGTAATGGTTGACCGTACAGAACACGTATATCCAATGCTAGTTGCGGGTCAATCGATGCAGGATATGTGGTTAGCAAAAGGGGAGCGCACGAAATGAGACATATTATCTCTGTACTCGTAGAAAACGAAGCAGGCGCGCTTTCTCGCTTGGTGGGTTTATTCTCACAACGCGGCTACAACATTGAAACATTGAACGTTGCGCCAACTGAAGACCCAACACTTTCACGTCTGACTTTGACGACTTATGGTGATGATCACAAGATCGAACAGATCACTAAACAGCTGAACAAGCTGGTAGAAGTGGTTAAAGTGGTGGATCTGTCTGAAGGTGCACACATTGAACGTGAGTTGATGCTGATCAAAGTGAAAGCTTTAGGTGCAACCCGTGATGAAATCAAACGTACGACCGATATTTTCCGTGGTCAGGTGGTTGACGTAACGCCAACAACTTACACGATTCAAATCGCGGGTACGACTGAAAAAATTGACGGTTTTATTGATGCATTAGCAGAAAACACGATTTTGGAAGTGGTGCGTTCAGGCGTGTCGGGTATCGCACGCGGTGAAAAAGTACTAACCATCTAAATTTTTTAAATTATTTCCTCATCTTAATAAGAAGGGGCTTCAGGCAATGTGATCAAGGATCATTGCCTGATGAAACGGACACACAAGCATTTAAGCGGAGACAGCAATGCAAATTTTTTACGATAAAGACTGCGACTTATCTATTATCCAATCTAAGAAAGTAGCAATCATTGGTTATGGTTCACAAGGTCACGCACACGCGCTTAACCTTAAAGATTCTGGCGTTGACGTAACTGTTGGTCTACGCGCGAATTCTACTTCTTGGAAAAAAGCTGAAAACGCTGGTCTTAAAGTTGCTGAAGTTCCTGCTGCTGTAGCTCAAGCTGACGTAGTCATGATCTTGACTCCAGATGAGTTCCAAGCTCAACTTTACCGCGACGTGATCGAGCCAAACATCAAAGAAGGCGCGACTCTTGCATTTGCTCACGGTTTCTCTGTTCTTTACAACCAAGTTGTTCCACGTAAAGACCTAGACGTAATCATGGTTGCGCCTAAAGCTCCTGGTCACACTGTACGTTCTGAATACCAACGTGGTTCAGGGGTTCCTGACTTAATCGCGATCCACCAAGATGCTTCTGGTAATGCACGTAACGTTGCGCTTTCTTACGCTTCAGGCGTAGGTGGCGGCCGTACTGGTATCATCGAAACTTCTTTCCGTGAAGAAACTGAAACTGACCTGTTCGGTGAGCAAGCGGTTCTTTGTGGTGGTGCTGTTGAACTGGTTAAAATGGGCTTTGAAACTCTGGTTGAAGCTGGTTATGCACCTGAAATGGCTTACTTCGAATGTTTACACGAACTTAAACTGATCGTTGACTTGATGTTCGAAGGCGGTATCGCTGACATGAACTACTCAGTATCTAATAATGCTGAATACGGCGAATACGTAACTGGCGTTGAAGTAATTAACGAACAGTCTCGTGAAGCAATGCGTAATGCGCTTAAACGTATCCAATCTGGTGAATATGCGAAGATGTTCATCCAAGAAGGTGCATTGAACTATCCATCTATGACTGCTCGTCGTCGTCAAAACGCTGCACACGGTATCGAACAAACTGGTGCTAAATTGCGTGCAATGATGCCTTGGATCCAAGCAAACAAAATCGTTGATAAAGAGAAAAACTAATTTCTTGGATCATTTGATTTGAATGCGAAAACCCACTCACTAGAGTGGGTTTTTTTATATAGTCGAATAATAATTTAAATAAATATAAAAAGATAAGATGAAAGATTGAACTGAATTTTTAATATAGAAAATCATATCTATGTTTGGATTGAAGTAGGAGCAGGTGATCAAGAGTTTGAGCAATATGCATTCGAATTAAAAAATACCAAAACTTCATGGCAGCAAATCCAAACGATTATTTATCGTGATGTATTGTGGGGTAGTTGGCTTTCATTAAGTTTGTGGTTAGCTGTTTTAATTTTATTGCTTAGAGCAGCTTTGTTGGTTGACTGGGGATTTGAAGATAAAAGGTTATCTCAAAAAATAAATCATATTCAAAAATGGCAACTATTTTACAAGTTGAATTCATTGGCATGGATCAGGTATTTAATCGGTTATTAGTTGAGCATAAGTATAGTAAAGAAATTGAAAAGGTAGATGGAACAGACATAAAGCATCAGCAAGTTTGATAATGTAAGAAATGCTAAGCTCCTATAAATCAATTCATAAAACAGTCACACCCGAGCCCCATACTTAAAAGTATAGATAGTTATATCTCATTAACTTTTGAATGCTTGGGAATAGCCAAATTTTGAGTAAGACCAAGACAAGAAGCGGCTTCCAGATACATTTTCACCAAAGTCTTGGGTGTTATAACTGCATTATACTCGAAGCACAATCGATCCTTCTCAGGTTTTGTTAAAGGCTAGATAATTATTCCTAAAGAATGAATTGAATGTGGTGATCCAAACTTATTTCAATAAATATCAGTACACATAAATCATCTATTAACAGTTCAGGGATAGGTCGGATTGAAAGGTTAAAAATATAGTGCAGGAGGCGATGGCCAGCGGTAGAGCAGTGATCGCTAATGATCATGGACGTACTGATTTACAGGTACAACATGATCGGACAGGTTGGCTGATTGGGTTGGGATAGTAGTAAGAATTCATCTGTTAGATGTCTGAATTAGGCGGTTTATAACGATTACAGAAGGATGCGGACATTAAGAAACTAAAAAGGTGAATGGCGATTATCTTATGCGTCAATTTGAACAAGCTCTATTTTTCAGTCGTACCAAACCTGAAATACAGGGCATAAAACAATAAGAGCTCTACAATGAAATTTCAGAATGCAAAACTAAAATTTTTAGAAATTGATTTAAAAGGCTGTATTTATCTTAATCATTTTTCACATTCAGAACGCATTGCAGCTTTTTTCAAAATCATTAGCCGGTTGGGCAATGGCGTATTCTGGTATTTGATGCTCATTGCCGTCTGGCTGATTCAGGGCCTGATGTATACCTTACAGATTGTTTATCTGGTGTTTGGCAGTATGGTCGGAACCCTGATTTATAAACTATTAAAAACCAAAACAGTACGGCCACGTCCTTATCAGGTGCATCAGGTGATTCGGCTCTGTGAGCATCCGCTGGATCATTTTAGTTTTCCTTCGGGACATACCTTGCATGCAGTGATGGTGACCATTGTACTGGGTTATATCGTACCTTTCTTATTGTTTTTGATGCTGCCGTTTGCCATTTTAGTGGCGATCTCTCGAATGGTTTTAGGCTTGCATTATCCGAGTGATGTGGCGGTAGGAGCCATATTGGGTGCGCTGGTGGCGACCATGATTGTATTTACGGCACCTTTTTTTAATATCATGTTGTAAAAAATCACGAGATGATCCGGCAAAGACTCGCAGAATTTTGCAGATTTGCTAAAGTACTACATCACAGTAAATAGGCTTAGGAATAGACATGGGTTTACGTTGGACAGATACCCTCGATATCGCGATTGAATTATGTGAAGCGCATCCAGACGTGGATCCGCAATGGGTTCGCTTTACCGACCTGCATGCCTGGGTATGTGCACTGCCAGACTTTGAAGATGATCCGACCAAATCAACCGAAGGGCTTCTGGAAGCCATTCAAATGGCATGGATTGACGAAGCACGTTAATTGCCAGTTGAAAAAAGCAATTTTTTTACAGTTTAAAGGCGGAAAAAAGTCCATTATTCGGTATAATGCGGCAAATTTTCATGTCAACAATTGACTTAAGGAGCCAATCATGGCTATTGAACGTACATTATCTATCGTAAAACCAGACGCAGTTGCTAAAAACCACATCGGTGACATCTTTGCTCGTTTCGAAAAAGCAGGTCTTAAAATCGTTGCGACTAAAATGAAACACCTGACTCAAGCTGAAGCTGAAGGTTTCTACGCTGAGCACAAAGAACGTGGTTTCTTCGGTGACCTAGTTGCATTCATGACTTCTGGTCCAGTTGTTGTTTCAGTTCTTGAAGGCGAAAACGCTGTTCTTGCTCACCGTGACATCCTTGGCGCGACTAACCCTAAAGAAGCTGCTCCTGGTACAATCCGTGCAGACTTCGCTGTAAGCATCGACGAAAACGCTGCTCACGGTTCTGACTCTGTAGCATCTGCTGACCGCGAAATTAACTACTTCTTCGCGCAAACTGAGATTGCTCCACGTACTCGTTAATACGCAGTATTCAAACCAGATAAGTGTTATTATACTTATCTGGTTTTTTTATTCTCTGAATAATTCTTTGCTCAGATATTGAGCTTCTCCTTTCATCTTTAGACATGGTTTAGGTATACACATGAGTACTGAAGTGGTCGCTACATCAGCAGTTTCTGATGCACAGCAACAATCTCCGTCCACTCCTGCACAGCAAAATTCTGTGGAAAAAGTGAACTTACTAGGCATGTCACGTCCGCAAATGGAAAAATTCTTCGAAGATATGGGCGAGAAGAAGTTCCGTGCCGGTCAGGTGATGAAATGGATTCATCAGTATTTCGTGACTGATTTTGCCGAGATGACCAATATCTCGGGCAAGCTGCGTGAAAAACTGGAAAAGATTTGTGAAATTAAAGCGCCAGAAGTGGTGCATAAAAACTATTCTAAAGACGGTACCCGTAAATGGGTGTTCCGTGTCGGTGATGGTGATGGTGATGGCTCTCTGGTTGAAACCGTGCTGATTCCGGCAGAAGACAAAACCGGCTCACGTAAGACCCTGTGTATTTCTTCACAAGTGGGCTGTGCCCTGGACTGTTCATTCTGTTCCACTGGTAAGCAAGGTTTCCAGCGTGACTTGTCTCAAGCTGAAATCATTGGTCAGTTATGGATGGCCAACTACTCCTATATGGAAGAAGTGCCTGTGGCTGAGCGTGAGCGTTCAGTGACCAATGTGGTGATGATGGGTATGGGCGAGCCACTGCTGAACTATGACGCTGTATTAAATTCTATGCGCATCATGCTGGACGATTTTGCTTATGGCATGTCTAAACGCCGCGTAACGCTTTCAACATCTGGTGTCGTGCCGAAAATTGACCAGTTGGCGCAAGATATTGATGTGGCTTTGGCGATTTCATTACACGCAACCAATGACGAGCTGCGTAATGAACTGGTGCCAATCAACAAAAAATATCCGCTAGAGCAGCTTATTGCCGCTTGTCAGCGCTACATCACTAAAGATGGTAATGAAAGTGCGCGTAAGCACGTGACTATCGAATATGTAATGCTGGATGGCGTAAATGACAAACCTGAACATGCCCAGCAGATGATCAAGCTGCTTAAAGATCTGCCAAGCAAGATTAACCTGATTCCATTTAACCCGTTCCCGCATGCGCCATATGGCCGTTCAAGCCGTAACCGGATTATTTCTTTCCAAAAAACTTTGTCTGATGCCGGTTTTGTGTGTACGATTCGTCAGACACGTGGTGATGATATCGACGCTGCGTGTGGACAACTGGTAGGACAAGTTGCTGACCGTACCCGTCGTGCGGAACAGTGGAAAAAGAAAATTGCGCAGTCCAATGAGATTATGCGCTCACAAGGATAACAAGAGGTCGCCAATTGAGTAGTCTGACATCTAAACTTGCTTTGGTTTCAGTAGTATGTGGGTCTTTGGTTTTAACTGCGTGTCAAACGCCAGATCTGGGTCAGAAGGACCCGGAAAAAGCCACCAAGGTTCGTACTCAGTTGGCGGTTGAATATCTTAAAAACGGTGATCTGGATTCAGCCAAACGTGCGCTGGATCAGGCACTGGAAACTAATCCGCGTGATTCGCAAGCCAATATGATGATGGGTGTGCTGCTTCAGCAGGAAGGCAGCAAACCTAATCTTGAAAAAGCTGAAGGTTATTTCAAGCGTGCAATTTCGGCAGATCCAAAAAATGCCCAGGCACGAAATAACTACGGCACCTATTTATATCAGCTTGAGCGCTATAAAGATGCGATCGAGCAGTTCGAAATTGCCGGCGCAACTTTAGGTTATGACCAGCGATTTCGTGCCCTTGAAAATATGGGACGGATTTACCTGAAACAGGGTGATCTGACGAATGCTGAAAAATCATTCAAACAGGCACTACAGGCTAATCGCGCTTCGTATATATCAATGTTAGAGTTGGCAGAAATTTTTTATCTGAACCAGCAGTTCCCGGCCGCGACTCAAATGTATGAACAGTTTGTACGTGGCGTGGGGCAGAAAAACCAGAGTGCCCGTGCGCTCTGGATTGGCATTCGCACTGCGCGTGCCAGTGGCGATCAGTTAGGCATGCAGGTTTTGGTCAATCAATTACGTGCATTGTTCCCTGAAAGCCCGGAATACCAACGTTATTTGCAATTACAGTACAGTACTGAGGCCGTATGGAAGTAAATCCTAATTCAGATTCGAATAATTCGAGCGTAGCTCCAAACGCGTTAGGAAATGTTCAGCGTCTAGGCGAGTACTTACGCAAGATTCGTATTAATCAGCAACGTGAGCTTGAAGACGTTGCCAAAGAACTCAATATTCCGGTAAAAACCCTGAATGCCTTGGAAAAGGATGATTATAAATCCTTGCCTGAAGCGACTTTTATTAAGGGTTATTACCGCACCTATGCCAAATATCTCGGTGTCGATGCTTCTAGCCTGATTCAGCGTTTTGATGAAATTTATGCCAATGATACCGGTATGGTTGCAACGCATGCTCTGAAAGATTCTCCAATCAAGATCATGGGTAAATTGCCAGGATCAAAGCGTGATCGTAACCGCAAATGGTTAAAACGCGGTCTGATTGCGCTGGTCGTAGTACTGATCTTGGGTGCACTGGTCGCCATGATCCAGAACTGGTCAGAAAGCAGTTCAAATAATGCTGAAGTTGCTGACACTTCTTCTGATGTTGAGATTTTGAATCTGGATGCCGGTGCTGCCATGTCCGGTGATCAGCTTAAGCTTGATTTTAGCCGTCCGACCTCTGTGCATATTGTAGATGCAGGCGGTAACGTGCTGGCCACTGGCCGTCAGGCGTCTACTTTAGAGCTGAACGGTGAAGCGCCATTCCAGATCCGGCTGGATGATGCGACAGCAGTATCACTCAGTTTAAATAATGAAAGTATTGCATTGTCACCTTATACGGTTAACGGAAAAGCAGATTTCCGTTTATCACGTTAATGGTGAGCAGATAGGGCGAAATCATGATCGTAAATCCAATTCAGCGCCGTCCAACACGTAAAATTCGTGTCGGTTCTGTCTATGTCGGTGGTGATGCACCGATCACTGTTCAGTCAATGACCAATACTGAAACCTGCGATGTCGCAGCAACTGTTGCACAAATTCAGCGTTGTGTAGATGCAGGTGCGGATATCATGCGTGTCTCTGTCCCAAGTATGGAGGCAGCGGCTGCATTTGGTGAAATCCGTAAGCAAGTCGACGTACCACTGGTTGCAGATATTCACTTCGACTATAAGATTGCGCTGGCTGTTGCTGATCTGGGTGCAGACTGTTTGCGTATTAACCCGGGTAATATCGGTTCAGAAGCCAAGATTCGTGAAGTCGTGGCGGCTGCACGTCATAACGACATTTCCATGCGTATTGGCGTGAATGCCGGTTCACTGGAAAAAGATATTCAAAAGAAATATGGCGAGCCAACAGGTGAAGCATTGCTGGAATCTGCGATGCGTCATATCGACATTCTGGATCGTCTGAATTTCCATGAATTTAAAGTATCGGTCAAAGCATCAAACGTGTTTTTGACGATGGATGCCTATCGTCTGCTGTCTAAACAGATTGATAATCCACTGCACTTGGGTGTGACTGAAGCGGGTGTGTATCGTACTGGTTCAGTGAAATCAGCGATTGCTTTGGGTGGTCTGCTGATGGAAGGTATTGGCGATACCATGCGTATTTCTCTGGCAGCTGAGCCTGAAGAAGAAATCAAGATTGGTTTTGATATCCTGAAATCGCTGGGCCTTCGTTCTAACGGAATTAACTTCATTGCCTGCCCAAGCTGTTCACGTCAGGAATTTAACGTGATTAAAGTAATGCAGACTCTTGAAGAACGTTTGGAAGATGTCCGTGTTCCGATGGATGTGTCTGTAATTGGCTGTAAAGTGAATGGTCCGGGCGAAGCCAAAGAAGCCGATATCGGTGTAGTAGGTGCAAGTCCGCGCTCACTGGTGTATCGTAATGGTGAAAAGAGCCATTTAATCGATACCAATCAACTGGTTGATGAAATCGAATCAATGGTTCGTCAACGTGTTTCCGAGCTTGAAGAAGCCAAATCAAAAGAAATTATTCGCACAAGTTTTTCTGAGTAGATCATGAGTTCAATCGTCGCAATCAAAGGTTTTAATGACATTCTCCCAACGCAAACCCCAGCTTGGAGACGTCTTGAACAGCATCTGTCAGGTCTGATGGATGCCTATGGCTATCAACAGATCCGTTTGCCGATAGTTGAACAGACTAATCTGTTTAAACGTTCGATTGGTGATGCCACAGATATCGTTGAAAAAGAAATGTACACCTTTCTGGACAAAGGTAATCCGCCTGAGTCTCTGACTTTACGTCCTGAAGGAACAGCGGGCTGTGTACGTGCGATGCTGGAACATAACCTGCTTCGTGGTGCAACACCTAAAGTGTGGTATATCGGACCGATGTTCCGTTATGAAAAACCGCAAAAAGGCCGTTATCGTCAGTTCCACCAGTTTGGCGTGGAAACATTTGGTGTGGCAACGCCTGATCAAGATGCAGAACTGATCCTGATGACAGCACGTCTATGGAAACGTATGGGCGTGGCTGACAAGGTGCAACTCGAACTAAATACTTTGGGCGAGTCTGATGAACGTGCGGCGTATCGTGCGGCACTGGTAGAGTTCCTGCAAGCGCATAAAGCGGATCTGGATGAAGATTCTCAGCGCCGTCTGACGACTAATCCACTGCGTATTCTGGATTCGAAAGATGCCAAAACTCAAAGTATCCTAGAAAATGCGCCAAAACTTCATGACTTTATGGGTGAAGAAACACTGGCACACTTTAACCAGTTGCAACAGTATTTGTCAGATGCCGGTATCAGCTTTGTCATCAATCAGAAACTGGTACGTGGTCTGGACTACTACAACAAAACCGTATTTGAATGGACTACGACTCATTTAGGTTCACAAGGTACTGTGTGTGCCGGTGGTCGTTATGATGGCTTGGTCGGTCAATTGAAAGGCAAAGCGGATCAATCTGTACCTGCAGTTGGTTTCGCGATGGGGATGGAGCGTTTATTGCTTCTACTGGAACAGGTTGAAGATAATACGCCAGTACGTGATTGCGAAGTATTCCTGGTTGCCGATCCTGCTTCTCAAGGTAAAGCACTGGTATTGGCCGAACAGATTCGTGATCAATTGGAAGCTGCAGGCAGTAATATTCGTCTGAAAGTCGGCTCACAAGGTTCAATGAAGTCGCAAATGAAAAAAGCCGATCAAGCCGGTGCTTTATATGCGGCCATTATCGGTGAGCGTGAACTTGAAGCACAAAGCTTTACGGTGAAAGAGCTGGCGACTGCAGAGCAATCTACTGTGCCATTTGCAGACTTTGTCGCATTTTTCAGTACTAAAATTTCTTCAAAATAATCGATAAAACATTAGGAAAAAGGTAATCGCATGAGCGCAATGACTGATGATGAACAACTTGAAAGTTTGAAATCCTTCACGAAGAAGTATGGTTCTTCGATCATTATCGGGATTCTGGTTGCGCTGATTGCCTTTTTCGGATGGGAATATTGGCAGAAGAAAAACCTGGCGGAATCGCAAATGCAGACTGCCAAGGTTCAGCAACTGATGGATGAAGCACAGGCTGCAGATGGTGATGCTTTTGCCAAGCTATCTGAAACTGCAGACAAGATTGTCAAAGAAGCGCCAGATTCAGCTCAAGCGATTCAAACCCAGTTGGTCATGGCGAAACTGGCTTATGACAAGCAGGATTACGCTGCTGCTGAGAAAGCATTACAAAAAGTTGAAAACTCTAAAGTTGATGATAAAGGCCTGGTTCAGGTCGTTAAATTGCGTCTGGCTTATGCACAATTAGCACAGAAAAAATATGATGCAGCCCTGAAAACTTTGGATGCAGTGACTGAACCTGCATTTAAAGCAACCGCCGATGAAGCACGTGGCGATATCTATGTTGCCAAAAATGATATTGAAAATGCCAAAAAAGTATATCAAAGTGCATGGGATGCTTTGATTGAACGTAAAGAAGAACGTCAAATTTTACAAATTAAGCTCGAAAGCGTAGGCGTGTTGGTCGATGACCCGGAAATCGAACGCCCAATTATAGAAACACAAGTGGAAGAAGCTGAATGAACAGAACATATAAAATCACCTGTGCTTTAACTGTTTTAACTCTTGCACTCGCTGGCTGTGCGGGTAAGACCAATAAAGTACCAGAAGTAAAACCGAATCCACTTCCAAAAATCAGTCAGACTAAAACACTTGTTCCTGTATTTTCGACCAGTGTTTCTTCAACAGAGAAGGCTGATCCGCTACGTTTACGTCTGGATGCGGATAACGGAGTCGTATTTGCGATCGACCCTAAGGGTGAAGTCACTGCTTTTAATGGCAAGCAGCGCCTGTGGCAGAAAAAAGTCAGCAAAGATACTTTAAGCTCTGGCGTTGAAGCCGCTGATGGGATTGTCGTGGTTGGCAGTAACAAAGGCCAATTGATCGCGCTAGATCAGCAGACTGGCGAACAACGCTGGACTGCACAATTGACTGGTGCCATTTTGGCGCCTTCACTGATTCATGCGGGCCGCGTAATTACTGTCACTAATGACGGTACTGTATATGCCCACGAAGTGGCCTCAGGCGCTCAGGTCTGGACCTATGATTTACCGAATGTCCAGTTTAGCCTGCGTGGCATGGCGGCTCCGGTGCCTTTAGATGTGCGTAATGTATTGATTGCGACTTCAAATGCTTATATTTATGCAATCGATGCCCTAAGTGGTGTGCCTAAATTACAGCGCCGTGTTGCGATCTCGGATGGCCGTTCGGACATTCAGCGTTTGATTGATATTGACGGTGATCCTGTCGTAGCAGGTCAGTTTATTGTGACCACCAGCTATCAAGGTCAGGTGACTGTATTTGATCTGGCTTCACAACAGGTGATCTGGAGTGAAGATGCCAGCAGTATCCAGCGGCCGGAAGTGGTGGGCAATGGCGTCTTCGTTGCCCAAACTGATGGTAAAATCAGCGCGTATGAAATTACTACTGGCCAGCCTTTATGGGAAAATGATCAGTTGTTGAATCGTCAGCTGAGCAATCCGGTAATGCTGGGAACTGAGCTTGTCGTAGGTGATCTAGACGGAGTATTGCACCTGCTGGATCCATCAACAGGGCAGATTATTGGCCGTGCTAAAACTTCTGGTGAAGTGCGTCATTTACGTGTAATTGACAACCAGCTCTATGTTTCGACTCGCAAGGGTGCATTAAGCATCTGGCAGAATCGTTAATTTTTGTTTGGCTTATGCTAAAATAAGCCAACCGTATTTTTTACGCGGGGTGATTGAATGTTCAGTGCCCCGTGTTTTTATTTATTTTAGGCTTTAATCCTATTCCCTTTTTCTTCCAAAACTTTCTGATGTTCAGGCCATTTTTAGACAGCCTGATATTGAATAAAGGTTAATCTATGAAACCCGTAATTGCGCTCATTGGTCGTCCGAACGTCGGAAAATCAACTCTGTTTAACCAGATAACCAAGAGCCGTGACGCATTGGTGGCAGACTTTGCTGGTCTGACACGCGACCGTAAATATGGTGATGCGATCTATCAAAACAAATCTTTCATTGTCGTGGATACTGGTGGTATCGGTGAAAATGAAGGCGGTATTGACTCCTACATGGCTGAGCAGTCTAAAACTGCGATCCATGAAGCCGACATGATCATTTTTGTGGTCGATGCACGTGCCGGACTACTGGCATCTGATGAACAGATCGCTCGTGAACTGCGTACTTTGGGCAAGAAAGTTTTCCTTGTAGCTAACAAAGTTGATGGCGTACATGCTGAAGCTGCTCTGGTCGAGTTTTATAAACTCGGTATGGGCGAGCCTATGCAAGTGGCTGCTAGCCACGGCCGTGGCGTACAGCAAATGCTGGAAGAAGTACTTGAAGATGTGCCTGAAGATGAAAGTCCAGAAGAACATGACAAGAATACTGGTCTACGTCTTGCAATTATTGGTCGTCCAAACGTAGGTAAATCGACACTAGTAAACCGTCTATTGGGTGAAGAGCGTGTTGTAGCGTTTGACCAGCCAGGAACGACGCGTGACTCAATCTATATTCCTTTTGAGCGTGATGGTCGTCAATACACCCTGATTGATACCGCTGGGGTACGCCGTAAAGGTAAGGTTGATGAAATGATTGAGAAATTCTCAATTGTGAAAACCTTACAGGCGATGAAAGATGCGCACGTAGTTGTGATCGTGGTGGATGCCCGTGAAGGCATTGTAGAGCAGGACTTGCACCTGATCGGTTATGCACTGGAAGCTGGCCGTGCCATGGTGATTGCGATCAATAAATGGGACAACATGTCCGAATATGATCGTAAACAATGTAAGCTCGATGTGGAACGTCGTTTTGACTTTATTCCTTGGGCGAAAATCCACCTGATTTCTGCGTTACATGGTACAGGGGTCGGTGAGATGTATCCGTCGATTCACCGTGCTTATGATTCTTCACATCTGAAAGTATCACCAGCGAAGCTGACTCAGATCCTGAATGATGCCACTGAAGCGCACCAACCGCCTACTGTACAAGGTCGTCGCATTAAGATGCGTTATGCGCATATGGGCGGACAGAATCCACCGACTATCGTGGTTCATGGTAATAAGGTAGATAAGACACCTGCGGACTATCGCCGTTACTTGGAAAACGTATTCCGTAAAGTTTACAAACTTGAAGGTACACCAGTAAAAATTGAATTTAAAACCTCAGAAAACCCGTTTGAAGGTCGCAAGTCACAACTGGACGAGCGGACTGCTGCGCGTCGCCGTCGTTATGTACAGAAATTTAAGAAAGCCGAGAAAAAATTTAAACGTGGTTAATTGCCATAGTTAAATAAAAAAGCCTGCGAAAGCAGGCTTTTTTTTTATTCATATTTTAGATTGAGCATTTTTTTGCTTTTTGATAAATACGGATATTTTCAAGATTAGCTAAAGCTACGTCAGCATCGGCTTGAGAAGCGGCAATATTATTTTGATTATTATTGCCAGTAAAAGCATTGGTAATTTCAGTTGCGCGCGCAACTGTTTGTGATTGACCTGCAAAAGCAGATAGCGCACCACTTGCAATACCTGCTAATTTAGAAACAGGATTATTGGCTTGAGCATTCGCCTGGTTGAGTGCATTTTGACTTGCTTCTAAGGTGCGTTCAAAACTGCGCGCTTCTACTGCCAAATCCGTACAATCTAAACCTTTTAAATATGTTGTTGAGTAGACACCGTTATTTTGATTTGAAGCATTATTATAATTAGAAGCATAGGCACGGTCTGCACGTGCAACAGCAGCATTCGCCTGTGCACGGCTGCGCTCCATATTTGCTTCAGCCTGATCCATGATGGCGCCGTTTCTAGCTCCCATAACTGCAGTAGCAGCTTCTAGCCAGGAGCCAGCTTGTGTTGAAAATGATAGTGCAGCAATTGTCGTACTGAATATGATTCGCTTAAACATATGACCCTCTGTTTTTCTATGTATAAAATTGTAGCTGGATTGTAACTATTTTTTATTCGATTAAAAATAGCTTGAAAGCTCAATTATTTATTTTGATTTACAGTATATTTTATTGTTTTAATTAAGTTTTATTAAAATATATTTTAAGATATTACCTATAGTTTGTCAGAGAGGCAATCAGGTTGATTTATACTGAAGGCCTTAAAAGTAACATTTTTTATAAGGGCGACTATTTTTGAAGTTTATTATTCATATTGATTGGATCGCGCTGGCACCACGACTTAGACATTTACAAGACTTAGATCGGAAAACCTATATTCAGCAGCGTAAACAATTAATTTATAACTATCGTAATCAGTTGCTAGCTGCACATTTAGGTTGTGTTATTGACCAGCAGGACTTTACTACAACCGAATACGGCAAGCCTTATTTTCCAGCCCATCCAGACTTTGGTTTTAATCATACCCATAGCCAAAACTTCTATGCATTAGCAACAAGCAAACATATTCAGAATTTGGGGATCGATATCGAAGAACTTAATCGAAATGTACGTTTTGAAGCCCTAGCCCAACACGCTTTTCATCCTGAAGAGCTGAAACAGTGGCAGGCATTAGATTACGATCCTGAATACTGGTTTAAAGTCTGGACCACCAAGGAGGCGGTCCTAAAAGCGTCAGGACTTGGAATCCGGATAAACCTGAATGAGCTGAATACCCAGATTCATCCACATCAGGATGGAGGACGTTGTGAACATCCAGAAATTGGAATTTATGCCTATCAAAACTATATCTTAGCGGGTTGTATGCTCACTGTGGCCTGGCAAAGCGAGCATTCCTGTAAAGGCCTAAGATTTCCAACGATTCAGATTCATCAAGCTGTTTAAAAGTAGAGTAAGCCCAAAATATTTCTTATTGTTTGGCAATCATTAAATTACTCAGCCGGTTAACGAACTGTGGACTCATTCGAGATAAGTGAAATAAAAACTTACTCTTGAATCCGACTGGATGATGGGTCACTTGCCAAATTGAATCTTTTAGCTGTGCCAGTTTGAAAATATCCTGCGCTACATCCTCAGCTTTTAGATGCACGCCCATTTTTTTGATACTTTCGGCCTGCATATCTTTCACCATTGCAGTGCTAACAAAAAGCGGCATCACATCAAATACCCGAATGCCATATTTTTGCCATTCGATATCTAGTCCTTCAGTCAAACCACGAACCGCAAATTTGCTGGTTGCATAGGAAGCCAGATCCGCTTGGCCATAAATCGCCGATGCTGAAGACAGGTTAATGACCCGGGCAAAGGAAGCCTGCTTTAAGTAGGGTAAAGCAGCATGACAGCCATTCAGGACGCCTTTAATATTCACGTCAAGGGTGCGATGGTGATTAGTAATATTCGTTTCTTCAAAAGGACCGGAATATAAAATCCCGGCATTATTTACCAGAATATTGATTTCACCGGCCCAAGATGCGAATTCAGATAGAGTAGTTTCCCATGATGCATAATCGGTTACATCCAGAAAGCCAGCTTTGGCATGTTCACCGAGTTGCTGGGCCAATTGTTCTGCCTGTTCAAGATTAATATCATAAATTCCGACTTTATAACCTTGCTGGTAAAATAGCCTGGCTGTCGCGGCACCAATTCCTTGTGCTGCACCACTAATCAATATACTGTGCATGTGCTTGATCTCCTTATTGTCTTTTTTTCTTGAGCATAGCAAGAGACAGGCAAAATAATGCGGCTATTTGGTAAAGAAGAGGTTTTACGGTGGAACAATTACTCCAAGTCATGCGTGAGTTACGTGAAAAATGTCCATGGGATCAGCAACAGACTCCCGAATCTTTAACCAAATATGCGATTGAGGAAGCCTATGAAGTTGAAGCAGCAGTGCGCTCTGGCCAAGCTGATGAGGTGCGGGATGAACTGGGTGATTTGCTGTTACAGGTCGTATTTCAGTCACAAATGTATAGCGAGCAGGGCGCTTTTGATTTTCATGATGTAGTTCAGGCGATTACGGATAAGCTGATTCGTCGTCATCCGCATGTATTTCAGGCTGAACAGTTTGCACAGCTGAGTCCTGAAGATGTCTCGGTACTCTGGAAAGAAATCAAGCAGAAAGAAAAACAGGGTAAGCCACGTTCACGTTTGGATGAGATCAAGCATGCACCTGCACTGCAACAGGCGGATGAGATCCAGAAAAATGTCGCCAAAATCGGCTTTGACTTTCCAGATGTCGCGGGTGCCTATGGCAAGCTGGAAGAAGAACTGGCTGAACTCAAAGAAGCCGTTGCTGGACAAAATTCCGATGAAATACTCGAAGAATTTGGAGACTGCTTATTTTCACTGGTGAATGTTGGTCGTAAACTTGGTGTCTCAAGCGAGATGGCATTATTGGGCACGATCCATAAATTCCGGACTCGCTTTGCCCTGATGGAAGATCGGGCAGAACAACAGCAACTCAATCTGGAAAGCCTGTCATTGGCTGAATTGGATCAGCTCTGGGAACAGGCCAAATTAGAATTAAAACAAAGAGCCGCTCATGAACAAAGTACAACATCGCATAGGTCCAGCATGGATTAATACTGTCCTGCTAGGCATTTGGTTGGCCTATACTTCAATTGGAACAGTACATGCAACTGCAACCGATTATGCAGAATGGAAAGTACGTCAGCAGCAGCATGATGCACGCCTGAAGAAGAAAATTGCTGCTGCTACCCCCGTTTCTGAAAACAATCATTATCTGGCTAAACCTGCATTATCCGCCTCTTCAGCTGCTGATAAAATCAGTCTGAATCAGGCCAGTATTGAGCAGTTACAGCAGTTAAATGGCATCGGGCAGAAGAAAGCGGAAGCGATCATTGAATACCGGCAGAAAAACGGTAAATTTAAAACAATTGAAGATATTCAACAGGTCAAAGGCATCGGGCCGGCCTTATTTGCCAAAAACAAGGATAAACTGGCTTTGTAACCCTGCTGAATTTATTGTAAATAAGCCATCCATCTGAACCATGAGAATGACATAATCAAATTGCCCTTTAGCGGTGTAAGCGATATGATTAGCGTCATCTTAGAATTTTACGTTCAGACGTAGGAGACAGCGTCTTTTGCAAACTTTGCGCGCGTCAAAATGTGGTTTATCAACCGCTCAATTACCTTCTTATATTCTCGATGTGATTGATGCCTTAACCAAGGCAGGCTATGAAGCTTATATCGTAGGTGGTGGTGTCCGGGATCTGATGCTGGGTTTAAATCCCAAAGATTTCGATGCAGTGACCAATGCTACACCAGCTCAGGTTAAAGAAGTGTTCGGACGGCGTTGTCGGATTATCGGACGACGTTTCGAGCTGGCGCATGTCTATTCGGGCCGTGAACTGGTTGAAGTGGCAACTTTCCGTGCGCCTCCTAAAAAAGCGGTGACCTCTGCAGCAGGGATGATCCTGCGCGATAATAACTGGGGCACCATTGAGCAGGATTTTGCTCGTCGAGATTTTTCGATCAATGCCATGTATTACCAGCCACGCAAAGGTATCGTGCTGGATTTTTGCAATGCAGTAGATGATATTAAACACAAAACGCTGCGTTTACTGGGTGATCCGACTCTAAGATTTGAGGAAGATCCGGTCCGGATGCTGCGAACTTTACGTTTTGCAGCCAAACTCAATTTCAGTATTGATAAAGCCATTCTGGATATTTTCACTCCGGAAATGACCCAGCTTCTACGTGATGTGTCTCCACACCGTCTCTATGATGAATCGCAAAAGCTATTCACTATGGGACATCTGAATCGTGTGATGCCAATGCTGATCGATTTTGGCATCTGGCGTCAGCTGTTTGCCGATATCAAGCCAAACATTACTGCATTTATTGAACTGGCAGCAAAAAATACCGATCAGCGTATTTCAATTGGTAAGACCATCAACCCGGCTTTCTTCTATGCGGTATTGTTGTGGCAACCGTTCCTGGAGCGCTGTGATTTTTATCTGTCTAAAGGGGTAGTGCCTGCGGAAGCACGTGCGCAAGCAGGACTGGATGTACTGAAACGTCAGGCTACCCGTACTGTGATTCCACGCTTTGCGGAAACTTTCATTCGTGAAGTCTGGGAAATGCAAACCCGCTTGCTCAATCCAAAACCGCAACAGATTGAAGCATTATCAGGTCATGCACGTTTCCGTGCCGGCTTTGACTTTTTGTTGCTGCGTGAAAAATCAGGCGATGAAACTGCACAAGGTATGGGAAGCTGGTGGGAAGCCTATCAGCAAATGGGCAGCGATGAAAAAGAGCGTGCCATTGCCCAATATAACCGTCAGCGTGCCAAGAGCCGTCGCAAGGCTTCTCAGGAAGAACATCTGGAACAGCGTCTGGCTGCACAAGATGTAGCAACCGAGATTGAGCCTCTGGTGAATGAGCCAGAACCACGTAGCCGTCGTGCACGTAAAGCCAAATTTGAGAATGAGCGTAGCAAACCGGTTTCTCATGTGGCGGCCAGTGCCAGCGGTGACATTGGTGCAGACCATCCAATTACCAAGCGTAAACGGGTGCAGCGTGATTTAAGCCAGGTTATTTTTGGGCCTACACAATGACAGTGACCTATATCGGTTTAGGAAGTAACCTGGGCGATTCACGCCAGATTCTGGCTGAAGCCGTGCAAAAGCTGGCAAGTTTGGGACAGATAAAAACCTCGCATCTATATCAAAGCCCACCTATGGGGCCACAAGATCAGCCGAATTATTTTAATGCTGTCGTACAGTTAATTACGGATCTGGCACCGCTGGATCTGCTGGATCGGTTGCAAGCCTTCGAACAGGAGGCTGGGCGTGTGCGTCTACGTCATTGGGGTGAACGTACCTTGGATCTGGATCTGCTTATTTATGGTGATGAACAGATTCAAAATGAACGGTTAACCGTACCGCATGTGGGCGTGCTGGAACGTGACTTTGTATTGGTGCCATTACTGGATATTGATGCCAACTTGCAGCTGAATGGAAACACATTAAAAGACCTGGACATCGTCAAGCAATCAACCTTAACGGTTTTTGACCGCACGAATTGGGCAAATATTTAATTTTTAATTATTGGCATGTTCGAGAGAACTTCAATAATAGAGGAACATCTTCATGATCAGTCTCAGTGATTTAAGACGATATAAAGCGGAAGGACGCAAATTTTCTTGCCTGACTTGCTATGACGCCAGTATGGCCAAAGCCATGGAAATTGCTGAAGTTGACAGTATTCTGATAGGCGACTCTTTGGGTATGTCGATTCAAGGTCGTGATTCAACCTTGCCTGTGACTGTAGAAGATATGGCTTACCATACCGCAGCGGTACGCCGTGGCAATCAGCATGCACTGATTATGACTGATCTGCCATTTATGAGTTATGCCACTCTGAATGATGCATTACAAAGCTCAAAAACGGTGATGCAGGCCGGTGCACAAATGGTCAAGATGGAAGGTGGTGCCTGGTTGGCGGAAACCGTTCAGGTTCTAACCCGTAACGGGATCCCAGTCTGTGTTCACTTGGGTCTCACACCGCAGTCGGTGCATGTCTTTGGTGGCTATAAGCTACAGGCCCGTACCCGTGAAGCGGCCGATCAACTGATTGCTGACTGTAAGGCAGTGGTTGAAGCCGGTGCAGCAGTGCTGTTGCTGGAATGCGTGCCTGCACAATTGGGTCAGGAAATTACTGAACTTTTCCCACATATTCCAGTGATTGGTATTGGAGCAGGGGCAGCCACTGATGGCCAGGTATTGGTCGTTCAAGACATGCTTGGTCTAACCTTTGGCCATACCGCGAAATTTGTACGTAACTTTATGAAAGAACAGTCTGGTGCGACTGCAATTCTGGATGCATTTAAAGCCTATCATGCGGCTGTTTTAGATGGTTCATTCCCAGCACCTGAACAAACATTCCAAGTCGAGTTGTAACATGAAAACAGAAACAACCATCCAAGGATTATCTGCTTCGCTCAATCCTGCACGTTCTGCGCGTAAAATTATTGGTTTTGTCCCGACCATGGGCAACCTGCATCAGGGGCATCTGAATCTGGTGCGTGAGGCGCGTAAACTGTGTGATGTCGTTGTTGTGAGTATTTTCGTTAATCCGATCCAGTTCGGACCTAATGAGGATTTTGATAATTATCCACGTACTTTAGAGCAGGATCAGCAGTTACTGGCAGATGTGGGTTGTGACATTGTCTTTGCCCCAACTGTAGAGCAGATGTATGGTAACAAGCCACGTCTGACCAATATCAGTGTATCTGGTATCACCAATGATCTATGTGGCTTACAGCGTCCAGGTCATTTTGATGGTGTAGCGGTCGTGGTGACCAAATTATTTAATATTGTTCAGCCTAACTATGCTTTCTTTGGTCAGAAAGATTATCAGCAACTGGCTGTGATTCGTCAGTTTGTTCAAGACCTGAATATTCCACTGGAAGTGATTGGTGTGCCGATTGCTCGTGCTGAAGATGGTCTGGCACTTAGTTCGCGTAATGGCTATCTAAGCGAGCAGGAACGTGCAACAGCACCAGTCATTTTCCAGAGTCTGAAAACTGCTGAGCAGCAGTTACATGCAGGTAAAACTTTGGAGGAAGCACTGGCAGGTATCCGTCAAACTTTGACAGATGCAGGTCTGGTAGTGGACTATGTAGAAGCCCGTACACCGGAATTGCAAAAAATTGATGAGTTTAATCAGGATGTCGTGATTTTAATCGCGGCAAAATTAGGAAAAACTCGTCTGATTGATAATCTGCAGATCAAATACGCAGCTGGATAAGTAAAAGGATCGTAAGGCATGAAGCGCATTTTAATTGTGACAGGACAATCTGGCTCAGGTAAATCTTCTGCATTGCAGGTACTTGAAGACTTGGGTTATTACTGTATTGATAATCTGCCTTTGGCCTTACTTCCTGAAATTGTGGCAAAGCTGGATTGTGAAAATAATCTGGAACAGTTAGCGCTTGGGGTGGATGTTCGTAGTACCCGTGCAGATTTGCAGGAATTCGACCATGTGTTTGAACAGTTGCAACAGCATGGGACGGTGGATGTCATCTATCTGACTACACAGGATCAGGAGCTGATTGCCCGTTTTAGTGCATCACGCCGTCCGCATCCTTTGGCTGCCCGTTTCAAGAGTCTGCATCAATGTATTCAGGAAGAAAAAGTCCTGCTGATGCCAATCCAGCTCCGCTCTACAGTGCATATCGATACCACCGATAAAAGCGTGCATGATCTAAAACACACCTTGCTGTACAAGCTGGGGCAGACCGATAACCTGATTGTGATTCTGCAATCTTTTGGCTATAAGCATGGCATTCCTTTAGATGCTGACTATGTTTTCGACGTCCGTCATTTGCCGAATCCGCATTGGGAACTGGAACTGCGTAAATATTCAGGCCTGGATCAGCCGGTACAGGAATTCCTGGAAAAAAGTGATCAGGTCGAAGACATGTTCCAGGATATTTATCATTTTTTAGACAAATGGCTGCCGACCTTTGCTGAGGGTCATCGTCATTATATGACCATCTCGATTGGTTGTACTGGCGGCCAGCATCGTTCTGTTTATATTGTGGATAGACTAAAAAAAGCGCTTGAGGCAAAATGGTCTATTCAAGTCCTCCACCGAGAAATGAAGCACTGGTCATGATTGATACGACTGTTGACGTAATTAATAAACTAGGTTTACATGCGCGTGCATCAGGTAAACTCATTGAAGTTACCACCAAATTTCGTTCCAGTATCCAGATTGGCAAGTCGGACAAATTAGTTGATGCCAAAAATATTATGTCCTTGCTGATGCTTGGTGCGGGCAAAGGAACAACTTTACGCTTAGTGATTGAAGGTGCAGATGAGGAAAAGGCCTTATCTGAAATTCAGGCACTGTTTGCGGCAAAATTTTATGAGGCAGATTAATCGTGGCACGTCGACCGAGCAGTTTAACTGAAGAAGACTTTGAATCTTTAGAGGGACGCGCAAGTAAAACCGAACAGAAAAAAGCAGTTCAGCGTATGGCTGCTTTAGGCGCACAGTTAGCAGAACTGAGTGCGAAACAAATTAAAAATTTACCCGTTGAAGAACGTCTGATTGAAGCTTTGCTGGATGTCCAGCAAATCAGTTCACATGAAGCACGCCGTCGTCAATTTTCACGTATTGGTAAATTACTTCGTAATGAAAATGAAACCGTGATTCTGTCTTATCTGACTCCGAAACAGGGTTTGAAAAAGACAGCACAATTGCAGCGTTGGGTTGACCGTATCGTGAAAGATGGTGATCCTGCAATTAATGAATTTACCAAAACCTATAATGCGACAGAGCGTCATACCTTACGTCAGCATTATTTACGTGTGCATCGTGATCTAAAAAATCAGGCACCGGAAGAAGAAGTGGCAGCCTCAAAGCAAAAGCTGTTTAACTATGTGCAGCAAGTTGCCCTGATTTCAGATAACTGATTGTAAACTGAATTAAAGAAAAGCGACATTTTGTCGCTTTTTTATTCACTCTAATTAATTTTTATTTTCCATGGAAATTCAAGAATGTTCCTATAAGTCATTGTTAACTGTAAAAAAATGTAAACTTTTAATATTTTTGATTACGTAAAAAATTGGTTTTAGTGCATAAATAAACTATTTAAATCACTCAATATTTTATGATTATTAAGAATATTTAAAAAATAGAAATAAATTTAGGGCAAATTAATATGATTAGCGATTTATTTTTTCAGAAGGTGACAATAAGTATTTTCTATATATTTGAAAATTCAAAAGCTTTTATTTACCTAAAGATCAGAAGAAAAATGAGCTGTTTTTATCTTCCTCAGATTTCAGAACTCAGATGATATTGAAACAATTTGAAATGAATTCAGGAATTTCAAATAATTATATGTAATTTTTTATAAGAGGAATATTTTCTCAAGTAATTCTTAATATTTAAATATCAAGGTATTGAAGCTATCAATGTATCTTTAGAGAAATAAGTTAACAAATCCTTTGGTCGATAAATGAGATTTTAACGTTGATTAAATATAGAATCTTTGTTATTGATTGTATTAATTTAGTCGGTTGTAATTTTTATTCTATATTCCATAACATCCAGAGAGGCAGACATGGAACTAAAACTGCTAGAGATCGGTCAGAATACGGAGCAGTTAAGCTCGTGCCGTATATCTCTCATTTTAGGTGTCTATACCTCTGACAATTTATTAGACACCTTCTGTAAGGTCGCCCGTAAAGTACTCGGCGTTAAGACCTGTATCATCGGATTCCATATGGAACCCTATATCTGGTACAGCTGTCCGCTCGGTTTTCGCGGTTTGCACGTACCACAGAATGTGGACATCCCTAAATATCTACAAGAAATGGATGTGATCGATCAAAATCATCCTGCATATGTAGAACTATCAGATCATGTGAACAGCCTTGGCGTAGTCCATCAGCGGCTCGTAGCATTCAATTTGAAATCAGCCCAAGGACAGTCTTTGGGGCAGGTGGTTTTCTTTGACGATCAGACTGAAGTATTTGATCAGGAAGCTATTATTATCGTCCAGCAATTTGCTGAATCTTTAGTAAAACGAGTTAAACTGAATGAGGAACATACACAGCTGAAAGAGTTATACGAACAGCAATGTGCACAAAACTTCAGTAAAACCAAATTCTTCCAAATTATTGCTCATGACCTGCGTGCACCTTTCCATGGTCTGTTAGGCTTCTCGGAAGTGCTGGCACAGGAACGTGACACTCTGGATGAATCCAGTATCCAGAGTATTTCTGATTATTTATATGATACGGCTCAATCGACGTATAACTTGTTAGAAAGTCTGTTGACCTGGGCGATGGCCGAGGGTGGACGTTTCGTTTATCATCCGATTAACTATGAATTAAAACAGTCTACTAAAATTGTCTGTGATGTACTGAAAAGTCTGGCGTTGAAAAAGAATATTGAGCTGATTGACCAGGTTCCTGAAGATATTAAGGTGCATGCTGATATCAATATGATTACTTCGGTCTTGCAGAACCTGGTATCGAATGCGCTGAAATTTACTCCAGTTGATCAGGGTGGCCAGGTGATTCTGGCTGCTGAAATGGAAGGTGAGCAAGTCAAGATTACTGTTCAGGATACTGGTCTCGGTATGACTGAAGAGCAAATGGAAAATCTGTTTAGACCTAATCTCACAATGAGCTTAAAAGGCACAGACAATGAGAAAGGCGCAGGTCTGGGTTTGGTACTGTGTAAGCGTTTTGTAGACCTGAACCATGGACAGATTGTCGTAGATTCTAAAGAAGGCGCTGGAACCACCTTTACTGTGCATTTACCTAAAGTGACCAATGATCATCAGGCATTGGTACTTGAAGACCTGCATACTGAAAAGTCCTGAAAATCATAAATTTCTATTAAAACCGTTCCCACTCGACGTGAACTCCTGCTATAACTAAATAAAAGTTTTGAGGGAATCACCGAGTGATGGACGCGGTACAATTGCAGAAAACCTTAAGAGCCAGTCAATATGCAGAACAGGTATTGGCCAATCATCAAGATCTATTGAATCAGGATTATGCAATTGATCAGTTTCGGGGATCACTCGACACTGAACAGATTCAAAATTTAATTCAGGCCAATTTATTAAATATCAGTGATGAAACCATGTGGATGCGTAGTTTACGTATTCTGCGTGCTCGCCTGATGTTCCGCTGGATCTGGCGGGATGCTAATCAACTCACCGATGTCATCACGCTGACTCGAGAGCTGTCTGATTTCGCTGATGCCTGTATCTGTGCTGCCAAAGAGTTTGCCCGTATTCCTCTAGTCACCAAATATGGCCAGCCAATTGGCTATAACGGTAAAGTTCAGGATCTCATTATCATTGCAATGGGCAAGTTGGGCGCGCAGGAACTTAACCTTTCCAGTGATATTGACCTGATTTTTGCCTTTGATGAACAGGGTGAAACGGATGGGCGCAAATGCATTGACGTTCAGCAGTTCTGTATTCTGTGGGGGCAAAAGTTAATCTATCTGCTGGATCATATCACTGCTGAAGGTTTTGTATTCCGTGTCGATATGCGTCTGCGACCATGGGGTGATGGTTCTGCTCTGGCCATCAGTCATGCCGCACTAGAAAAATATCTCAGCCAGCATGGCCGCGAATGGGAACGCTATGCCTGGATCAAAGCCCGCATCGTCAATCCGAGCCCAGAAGGTGATGAACTGCTGGACATGACCCGTCCTTTTGTATTCCGTAAATATGTCGATTACAGCGCTTTCGAAGCGATGCGTGAAATGAAAGCAATGATTGAGCGTGAAGTACAGCGCCGCAATATTGAAGACGATATCAAGCTTGGGGCAGGCGGGATTCGTGAAGTTGAATTTATAGTGCAAGTTTTTCAGCTGATTTATGGGGGAGCCAAGCTGGAATTGCAGGATCGGCAATGTCTGGTCAGCCTGAATCATCTGGATGAGGCTGAACTGCTGGATGAACAGGCGGTGACTGACCTCGAAGATGCCTATTTATTCCTTCGTCGGGTAGAGCATGCTATTCAGGCGCTGCATGATCAACAAACCCAATGTTTGCCGACTGAGCCAGATTTACGTCAACGTATTGTGGATACTTTGGGCTTTTCAGACTGGTCCGCCTTTATGGAAGTGCTGGATCAAAAACGCGCTAAAGTGATTTACCAGTTTGAGCACTTGATCAAGGAAAATGGACCAGAGCCTCAAGGCAAAAGTTTTTCTCAGTTGGAACAACAGCTGAATGAAGTCTTGGATGATCATGCAAAAAATCTGGTGCATGAATTCTGGCATGGTCATGCCTTAAAAAAATTGCCAGCTAAAGCCATTCAACGTTTAAAAACGTTTTGGCCTTATCTGATAGAGGCGATTCTAGAATCAGATAAACCGCAAGTTGCACTGGTCCGCCTGATGCCATTGGTTGAATCCGTCATGCGTCGTACCGTTTATCTGGTAATGCTGATTGAAAGTAAAGGTGCTTTACAGCGTTTGGTAAAAATGGCGACTGTCAGCCCCTGGATATGTGAGGAACTTACCCATTATCCGGTGTTGCTGGATGAGTTCCTGTCGATGGATTTTGAATTGCCTAAGCGTCAGGATCTGGAAGATAGCCTGCGTCAGCAATTGCTCAGAATCGAAATTGATCAGGTTGAAGACCAGATGCGGGTGCTACGCCTATTTAAAAAATCCAATGTACTTGCGGTAGCGGCCAGTGATGTGCTGGCGGAAAGCCCTTTAATGAAAGTCTCGGATGCCTTAACAGATATTGCAGAAGTCTCAGTGAATGCTGCGCTACATCTGGCTTATCAGATTGTGGCCAAACGACATGGTTTTCCGCTGGATGCAGAAGGGCAGCGCTGCTCGATAGAACATACGGCTTTTGCCGTCATTGGCTATGGCAAAGTCGGTGGCATTGAGTTGGGCTATGGTTCGGATCTGGATCTGGTCTTCATTCATTATATGGGCGAGCAGGCTGATACGGACGGTCTCAAGCCGATTAGCGGTTTTGAGTTTGCCATGCGTGTGGCACAGAAGTTTATGTCGCTCATGACCACACAAACACTGGATGGACGTGTCTATGAAGTCGATACTCGTCTACGTCCTTCTGGAGAAGCAGGGCTGCTGGTCACTAGCCTGAAAGCATTTGAGCAATATCAGTTGAAAAATGCATGGCTATGGGAGCATCAAGCCTTGGTACGCGCACGTTCCATTGCCGGAGAAGATAGCCTGAGAGAGACATTTGAAGCACTACGCTGTAAAATTCTTACCCAGAAACGCGATATCTGTCATGTACGTAGTGAAGTTCTGAAAATGCGTCAGAAAATGAAAGATCATCTGGGTTCTTCCAAAGAGCAAAAAAAAGATGGGATTTTTCATTTAAAACAAGATGCAGGTGGTATCGTTGATATCGAATTTATGGCACAGTATGCGGTGTTAGCTTGGAGTGGGACGAATAAAGATCTCGCCCATTACTCCGACAATGTAAGAATCCTTGAGGATGCCGCAAAATCAGGTTGCTTATCCAGCGACGATGCGACTGCTCTGATTCAAGCTTATCTCCGTGAACGCGCCGAGAGCCACCGCTTAGCCCTTGCAAATCAATCCATGCAAGTGTCTGCAAGCGACTGGCACGATACCCGAAAGACCGTTTGCAAGTTATGGCAAAGACTGATTGATCCAAGTGCAGTATTTGCACCGGATAGTGAATAATTGTGAAAAATTGGAGTTTGTGGCATGAATTTGGCTGATCGTGATGGTTTCATTTGGCAAGATGGACAACTAGTAGACTGGCGTGAGGCGAAAACTCACGTATTAACACATACTTTGCATTACAGCATGGGTGTGTTTGAAGGTGTCCGTGCTTATGAAACCCCGAATGGAACGGCTATTTTCCGTCTGAAAGAACACACCAAACGTTTGCTCAATTCTGCAAAAATTTATCAAATGAAAGTTCCATTTGATCACGCAGCTTTAGAACAAGCTCAAATTGATGTGGTTCGTGAAAATAAATTGGCATCTTGCTATTTACGTCCAATTATTTTTATTGGCTCTGAAAAATTGGGTATTGCTGCTACTGACAATACTATTCATGCTGTAGTTGCAGCGTGGAGCTGGGGTGCTTACCTTGGTGATGATGCGATGGCGAAAGGTATTCGTGTAAAAACTTCATCATTCACACACCATCATCCAAACGTGACTATGTGTAAAGCCAAAGCATCTGGTAACTACACATTATCGATTCTTGCTCACCAAGAAGTGGCACATTCTGGTTATGACGAAGCAATGCTGCTTGATCCGCAAGGCTATGTATGCCAAGGTTCAGGCGAAAACGTATTCCTGGTACGTGATGGCGTAATTCATACTCCAGACATCGCTGGTGGCGCATTAGACGGTATTACTCGTCAATCGATTATTACCATTGCTAAAGATCTTGGTTATGAAGTGGTAGAACGCCGTATTACCCGTGACGAATTCTATATTGCAGATGAAGCTTTCTTCACTGGTACTGCTGCTGAAGTAACACCAATCCGTGAATATGATGACCGTCAAATTGGTGAAGGCGTACGTGGTCCAATCACAACTCAAATCCAGAAAGCTTACTTTGATGCAGTTCAGGGTAAAGACCCTAAATATGCGCACTGGTTAACTTACGTAAAATAAGTTAAATCTATGAAAAAGGGACTCATTTGAGTCCTTTTTTTATTTTAGTGACTCTTTCTCAAAATATTAAACTATTAGGTTGTTAGGTAGAGAAGCCAATAAATTGCAGAAAAAATGACGACTCTCATATTTTGGAAAGTTATATATTCACTATAAAAATAAACGAATAAGCGTAACGAACAACTAAAATTAGTGTTGCTCTATACTTATCATTCAAATATGAACTTTATTTTGATATAAGTTGCTGGAAAAATATTCAATTCTTGTGATGAAAAAATGAAGATTATATTTCTTTATGAGATTTGCGGTAAACTGTGCAGAAATGAAAAGCAATAGGCTCAGTCAGTACCAGTAATGGTATGATACTGATATTGCATAGGTGGATGATGGGTGCATGAACGCAAAGCAAAATGACCTTAAGACTCAGGGTGAACAGTCACCTGAACAAAATATTGTGATCTGTATGAAATGGGGCACAAAATATGGGTCTGAATATGTCAATCGTCTTTACAATATGGTGAAGCGACACACAACTGTTGATTTTCAAATGGTGTGTTTAACTGACCGTACTGAAGGGATTGATCCAAATGTGCAATGCTTTCCTATTCCACCGTTGGCTTTGCCAGAAGGTGCACCAGAACGTGGCTGGAATAAGCTCTCTACCTTTGAACCTGATCTCTATGGTTTGAAAGGCAATGCTTTATTTTTAGATCTGGATGTTGTCATTGTCGATAATATTGATGAATTCTTTACGCATCCGGGTGAGTTTCTGATTATCCATGACTGGAAACGACCATGGCGTATTACGGGTAATAGTTCAGTTTATCGCTTTAAGCTCGGAGCTTTTCCTGGTCTTTTGCCATATTTCCGCGAACACTTTGATGAAATCCGTCAAAAATTCCGTAATGAGCAGGCTTATCTTTCTTGGTATGTAGACCAGGAGAAGAAACTTGGTTATTGGCCGGATAGCTGGTGCAAAAGTTATAAATACCATTGCCTACAAAAAATTCCGATGGCTTATTTCAAACCGCCAGTAAAGCCTGAGGGCGTAAAAATTATTATTTTCCATGGGGAGATTAACCCACCTGATGCCATTAATGGTGGTGGTGGTAAATGGTATCGCTATGTGTTGCCATCCCAATGGATCAAGGATGCTTGGCAGTAAGTCCTAAGACTTACATAATCTGATTATTGATTAGAAAAATTATGGAAAAAATAGATTTTGTTATTACTTGGGTTGATGGTAAGGATGAAAAACATCGACTTAAAAGACAACAGTTTCAGCCTGCTAATATTGCCAAAGGTGCTGCCGAGGAAACTCGATTTGCCAGTAATAATGAAATCTACTTTTCAATTGCTTCAATTCTTAAGTATGTTCCTTATTGTGGAACAATTTATATTATTACTGATGAACAACAACCAGCAAATATTTATGATTTCGTCGAACAGGGGTTATGTAATCCGGATCAGATAAAAATAATTGATCATCGAACAATATTTACTGGGTATGAGCAATACTTGCCTACATTTAACTCTTTAAGTATTGAAACTATGCTTTGGAATATTCCAAGCTTATCTCGGTATTTTATTTATTTAAATGATGATTTCTTCTTCAATGCACCTTCTGAATTTGAGGATTTTTTAGCGAATGATCAAATTAAAATTTATGGGCATTGGGAACGCAGTTCGTTAGTTAAAGCAAAATTTAATCTGCGTAAAGGCCTTAATAAATATTTTGGTAAGTCTTTACAGCCTAAATATACAATTGCCCAAATGCTTAGTGCTGACCTTTGTGGATTAAATCAATATTATGAAATTCATCACCGTCCCCATATACTAGATCGTGAATTTTTGAAAGAGTATTTTACAAAGTATCCTGAAATATTACATCAACAGATTAAATACCGTTTTAGAAGTGCTTTACAGTTTTTACCGGTTGGATTAAATAATCATTTAAAAATTCAAGCTAGTAAAGCGATATTATGTGATGATATAAATATTGCTTATCTTAAAAATGAAGCCTCATTATCTTCATTTCTATCTGACTTGAATGACACAACTATTAAATTTGGCTGTGTACAAAGTTTAGATCAATTAAATCCTGAACAATCGTTAAAGATAACCTCTGCTTTAATAACTAAATTTAAAGATTATTTGCCTTTATTTATTCATCATTACTAAGAGCTAGCCATGAAAGTTATAACTTATTTAATTAATTTAGACGGAAGTGATAAACGGCTGGCTGATGCAACTCTACAACTTAATAGTGTCGGTTGGGAATTCGAACGTTTTGCTGCATACGATGGGCGAGGTCAAGCTCTCTCTGAATTTGCACATTATAATGATGATGAAGCGAACCAGATATTAGGTCGTAGTCTAATGAGTTCGGAGTTGGGATGTTATCTAAGTCATTATGGTTGTGCAGAAAAGTTTCTTGCTACTGATGCGGATTATCTTATCGTACTTGAAGATGATATGAAGATTGAACCAGATTTTAAAATAAAACTTGATTGCCTGATTGAGTATCTAGACCAGCATAAAAACTTAGATTGGTATTTAGTGAATATTGCAGCTAAAAAGAAAAAGCTGGCAAAAAATATTACTCAAATTGAGAATATGAGTATATGGCATGCTTATTATTTTCCAATTCGTGGCTTGGGATTGATTTGGTCTCGTCAGGGAGCACAGGCTTTCGTTAACGCTGGAAAAACTATAAATATGCCAGTAGATATTTTCTTTCAAACTTGGTTAAGTAAAAATGGTAAAGGATTAGGAGTTTGGCCACCATTAGTGAAGCCAGCGGGGGTAGATAGTGATATTTTGGGGACAGTTGCAGCTCAAGGGGTGTCACGTAAAGAGAAAGAAAATCGTGATCTATCGTATGGTTTAAAAAAACAGAAACGTATGTGGCGTGATCGTTATTATGCGGTTAAGCATTTATTAAAATCAAAAAAAGTTATGTGATATGAAAAATTTTGTTATTAGTTTAAAAACAGCTACTGCACGTCGTGAACACATTTGTAAGGAATTTGGAAAGCAAAATATAAATTTTGATTTTTTTGATGCTTTGACACCAGATTTAGCCAAACCTTTAGCGGAAAAAATGCACTTGAATGTTGGGGATGAGTATTTAACAGGTGGCGAGTTGGCATGTTTTATGAGCCATGTCTCTGTTTGGCAAAAGATGGTCGACGAGCAGATTCCATATATTGCAGTATTTGAAGATGATATTTTTTTGGGTCAAGATGCATTCTCAATTTTTAGTACATCTGCATGGATTCAAGAAAACTGGCATATTATTAAAACTGAAGCATTCTCCAAAAAAGTTTTATTAGCGAAAAATACATATAATATCGAAAATACTGACCGTGAAATTAAAAGGTTAACTAGTAAAAATTTAGGAACGGCTGGATATATTTTGTCCTTAAAAGGGGCAAAGGAATATCTAAGTTACATCAAGAAAAATTTTTTAGTTCCTTTGGATGAGGTGATGTTTAGAGACTTTATTCAAACTAAGCAATGTGATGTTTATCAAATGTCACCAGCTATTTGTATACAAGAAATGATGTTATATCCAGAGAAGAAGACAGTTCTTTCAAGTGATTTAATAGATGAACGTAAAGCAAGAATGAAAAAATATAAGAAGAAGGGATTGAAAAAAATAAAAA
Organism: Acinetobacter sp. YH12233; assembly: GCF_013417725.1. Lineage (NCBI taxonomy): Bacteria > Pseudomonadati > Pseudomonadota > Gammaproteobacteria > Moraxellales > Moraxellaceae > Acinetobacter > Acinetobacter sp. YH12233. Next base: position 49,484 of record NZ_VPDK01000010.1, on the reverse strand, counting down.
AGGAAATTATACGTATTGTTCATCAAATTAAATATTATTTATTTGGAAAAGAAGTTGATTTTAAATAAAGGAACTAAAAATAAACTTTATAAAAATTCAAATTTAGAGAATTTTTAAGGTTGCTAAGTTATAAGTTAAAGGATTGAATAACTTTCGTAACTGTATGTTAAGGAGTATAATGTTATTAAATTATGGGTTTAGGTAGACCCTAGATTATTTAATAAATCATAGAATTGAATTGCGGTTTAAAATGAATACTTTTGTAATTACCCTCTCGGAAGCTTTATTGCGTCAAAATCATATAAAGAAAGAATTTGCGAAAGAAAATATACCATTTAAATTCTTTGATGCAATTACTCCAAATAGAATTGATCTCATTTCTAAGTCACTAGGTATTGATATTAGAGATTCTGATTTAACTTTAGGTGAACAAGCGTGTTTTTTAAGCCATGTTTGTCTTTGGAAAAAAATAATTGATGAAAACCTGAACTATGTTTGTATTTTTGAGGACGATATACATTTAGGGAATAGTGTTTTTGATTTTTTAAGCCATATAGATATTTATCCTGATGATTTTGATATTATTAAGTTAGAATGTTTTAATGATGTTATATCGGTCGACTCTATTTTTTCAAAGAAAATTTTAGATAGAAAAATTCTAAAATTGAAGTCTAGAAATCTTGGCACAGCTGGATATATTTTGAATAAAAAATCCGCGATTAAACTTATAAGTATTCTTAAAAGTAAAAAAAAATTTGAACCTATTGATCGTTTTATGTTTGAAGTCCTAATTTGTAACAGAGATATTAATATTTATCAAATAGAACCAGCAATTTGTAAGCAAGATTTTCTTATTAATAATAGTGATAAAAATTTGCTTAGTTTTATTGAGGGTGAGAGAAAATTAAGAGTTAGCGAACAATTAAAAAAAGAAAAGATTAAAATCCCATTCAGAAAAAAAATTATTAGAGAAATTTTACGTATTTTTAAAATCTTTGATTATCGGTCAAAAAAGATTTTCAGCACTTTTAATTAAATAACCTATGGAAATTTAGCAAGATATGATTCCTAAAATTATACATTATTGTTGGTTTGGTCCAAATGAAATTTCGGAAAATCAATTGAAGTATATTAACCAGTGGAAAGAATTATGTCCTGAGTGGGAAATAATTCTTTGGAATGAGACTAATTTTGATGTAAATTCAATTCCTTTTACAAAAAAAGCATATGAACTGAAAAAGTATGCTTTTGTTACAGATTATGTAAGGGTATGGGCTTTAAATAAATTCGGTGGTGTATATTTAGATACAGATGTTGAACTCAAGAAAAATATAGAATATTTTTTACAGTATGATGCTTTTAGTTGTTTTGAAACTGAAGGTATACCCTTTACCTCTGCCGTATGGGGAAGTAAAAAAAATCACTCATTACTTACAAATCTCCTTTTTTATTACGAGAATAAGGAATATAGTTTATCGGAGGAACCTAATACATTACTTATCGGTAGTATTTTGAAAAAAGAATTTAATATAGATCCTAATTTAGATATTGATCAAGTTGGATACGATGGTAATGATAGAATTAATATATTTTCTTCAAATTACTTTTGTTTAGATTTACCTGAGAATTATGCATCACATCATTTTTTTGATTCTTGGGCCTTATCTGAAAAGAAAGTTCCATATAAAAAGTTGGTTCATGATAAATATTACTTGAGTAAATTAAATTTTGATTCAGATACTAGCAAAAACATTATCAAACAATTTTCTGGAAATTTGACTTTTAAGAATTTGTTATTGATTATTAGATATTATTTAAAAAGCAAGTTTAAATAAAATTTATCTTTTATATTAAGGCATAGTAATAAATTTAACTGAAAGTTAGTTCTTATATATCCTTTCCTTACCTGCAAGTTTCCTAAACCTTTTGTACCCCCACAAATACTGCTCTGGAGCAATGTTAATCATTCGCTCCATTTCCTTGTTTAAGGTATCTACAGAAAGCTGTAAGTCTTTAGAGAGAATATCTGTTGATAATTTAGTTACATGAATATCAAAGCCGTTTAGATCATCATGACGTAGACAACTCAAGCCAATTACAGAGCATTGGGTTTTTGCAGCCAATTTAGAGAGCAGGGTGGAAGATAAAGCATTCTGTCCATAAAAAGGTGAGTAAATACCACCACTTTCTTTGGGCACATGATCAGGAAGAATAGCAGCGAAGCCACCCTGTTTTAAATGCTTGAATAAAGCCCTTACTCCCGTTTCATCAGTCGGAACAAGGGTAGCATTTAAACGCTGCCGTGCTTCGAGCATAAACCGATCGACATCAGGATTTTTGCTCGGTTTATACATGATGACAGGGCTAGTGTGTTGATTCACCCAGGCATTAAGTAACTCCCAAGTACCAAAATGAGGAACGACTGCTAAAGTTCCATTCGGGTTTTTCAGTGCATCAGTAAAAATTTCCGGATGATGAATATTCCGAATCTGTTTTAATGCAAATTCAGGTTCAGAACCCCAAATTTTGACTGACTCGGCATAGGTCATGCATTGGCTCTGAACACTTCGTTTTGCCAGTCGTGTGCGTTCCGATGCTGACAGTTCAGGATAGGCAATCCCTAAATTAATTTCTGTAGTACGGCGAATCGATGAATTTGTAATATAGAGAAGTGATCCAACACTTTTCGCTAAATTTTGAATGAATCTTAACGGGAGTTTGGAGAAGTTCTTGAGTAATGCGTACATGGTGTGCAGCTTGCCTGATTAAGATTCTTGATCAGGATTGCCTTTAAGCACCATATAAATCAAACCTACAAAAATGACAAGTGCACCTAAAATACTGCTCAGGCAGAAGTACACAATACGGTCATTGGTGTCCAGGTTAAACAGGTTGTTTGCAAGGATATAGCGCATGAACAGCCATTGTACGACTGAAAACACGATCAGCATGATGCCACGGTTACGAACAGCAGGACGCATCGCCATTGCCAAATTACCTAAAAATAGAAACTGAAGCTATTATGCCACTGTCGTGCAGGCTTCTCAATGCAATAAAAAAGCCCTGTTAGAACAGGGCTTTTTTACTCAAATCATCAAGAAATTATTCTTGAGATTCGGCTTTTGGTTTTTCACGTAAGCGAATACCCAAATCACGCAGTTGAGTTGATTCAACTGGTGCAGGTGCTTGAGTCAATGGACATTCAGCAGTTTTGGTTTTCGGGAATGCAATCACATCACGGATTGAAGATGCACCAGTCATCAACATCACCAGACGATCCAGACCGAATGCCAAACCACCATGCGGAGGCGCACCGAATTTAAGCGCATTTAGCAAGAAGCTGAATTTCTCTTCTGCCTCTTCTTCAGAAATACCCAGCGCTTCAAAGATCGCCTTTTGCATTTCTAAAGTATAAATACGCAGTGAACCACCACCGATTTCAGTACCATTCAATACCATGTCATAAGCAACAGACAATGCTTCGCCTGGATTATTCTTCACATCTTCAACGCTTGATTTAGGAAGCGTGAACGGATGGTGAACAGAAGTCCATTTGCCATCATCAGTTTCTTCGAACATTGGGAAGTCAACTACCCAAAGCGGAGCCCATTCGCAAGTTGCAAGGTTCATATCATGACCAATTTTCACACGAAGTGCGCCCATTGCATCATTCACAACTTTGGCTTTGTCTGCACCGAAGAATACGATGTCGCCATTTTCAGCACCAACACGTTTCAACAGATCCAGCACGATAGGCTCGATGAATTTTACGATTGGAGATTGAAGACCTTCGATGCCTTTTTCAAGTTCATTAACTTTGATGTAAGCCAAACCTTTCGCACCGTAGATACCAACGAATTTAGTATATTCATCGATTGCGCTACGTGGCAGTGAGCCCGCACCTGGAACGCGAAGCGCAACGATACGGCCTTTAGGATCTTTAGCAGGACCTGCGAATACTTTGAACTCGACGTCTTGCATCAAGTCTGCAACGTCAACAAGTTTCAAAGGAATACGTAAGTCTGGTTTGTCAGAAGCATAGTCACGCATTGCTTCTGAATAAGGCATACGTTGGAATTTGTCGAATTTGATGCCAAGAAGTTCGTCGAACATCTTAACAGTCATGCCTTCCATCAAATCCATAATATCGTCATCGCTCATGAACGATGTTTCGATGTCGATTTGAGTGAATTCAGGCTGACGATCCGCACGTAAATCTTCGTCACGGAAACATTTAGCGATCTGGTAGTAACGATCTACACCACCTACCATCAACAACTGTTTGAACAGCTGTGGTGATTGTGGAAGCGCATAGAAGCTACCATTAGATACACGGCTTGGAACTAAGTAGTCACGCGCACCTTCAGGGGTCGCACGAGTCAAGATCGGAGTTTCAACGTCTAGGAAACCGTGATCGTCTAAATAGTTACGGATCAGGTTGGTCACTTTAGAACGGAAACGTAAACGATCGATCATTTCAGGACGACGGATGTCCAGGAAACGATATTTCAAACGAATTTCTTCAGAAATGCTTGTATTTTCGTCATTTAATGGGAATGGAGGAGTTTCAGACTGAGCAAGAACTTCAATTTCTTTACCCAATACTTCGATTTGACCACTCACCATGTTGGCATTTTCAGTACCCGCATAACGGCGACGTACACGGCCTGTAATTTTTAATACGTATTCAGAACGTGCTTTGTCTGCTGTTGCAAACGCTTCAGGTGTATCTGGGTCGATAACCACTTGAACAAGACCGTCACGGTCACGCATGTCAAGGAAAATGACACCACCGTGGTCACGGCGACGGTGTACCCAACCGCATAATGTTACGGTCTGGTCAATTTGAGCTTCGGTTAAAGAACCGCAGTAATGAGTTCGCATCATAGCGTTAAAAATCCAACTATATGGGTTAAGGAAGCGTATACGTAAACAGCGTACCGCCTTTAGCAAAGGTAGGATTATGCCTCTTTGGGCATGTTGTCACAAGAACTTGAGGCAAAAACAGTATCATTTTAAAGTGAATAAGCAGGAAGTGGGAGATTTTCCTAGCCCATACGCCGATCACGATCCAGAAATAAAAATAGCAGACAGCCCAGACTAAAAGTGATTAAAAAGCCCTGACTAAATTCATTAATAGATCGTCCAGTAAAATAGTAGAGATCTGATTGCCAGACGTCTGTAGGAATATAGCGTGCATAATCCCAGACTGAAAACAGAGCGGTTAATATAGAAAAGAAAAATAAGCCTCCGGCAAATGATTTGATTTTCAGACTGACTGCGAGATATTGGCGATGCTTTTTATAGTAGTGCACACTCATCCACAGCATAAACGGCAAAACAATCACGGACGTACCGATCTGTAAAATCCGATGCAAGGGATAACTCTGTCCAAACAACTGAAACTGTTGTGCTAAAACTTCATGGAAGGCAAAAGTCCGAAAATCGACGTGGGTCAGACCATCCCAGATTAAATGAGTGGCTGTGCCGATGATCAGTGCTAGACACATCGCCAAGATGAATCTTAAAGCTGAAAGGATGCTGTAAATATTTAAATCATGCTGAATGCCCATGAAACGGTAAATTACTGGCCGGTAAACCAGATACCAGATGCTACAGAAAGCCAGCCCAATCAAGAGGTCTGGATGAATCAGCGAAGACCATAAATGCGTGATATTTGAATTGCTCGAAGTAAACAGTCGATGTAAATCGGGCACCATACAGCCAATCGCCAACGCAGCAATCGGTAGCCGATTACCGCTTAAACGTGAAATAGGTGGAGCAAGCACAGCATGCGATAAGGTAAAGGGCATAAAAATAATGTTTTAATGTAATAAAAAATATTCAAAGAGCATTCTAATAAAATATATCACTGGTTATCGTAAACGATTGCAAAAATAATGAAATGTTATATTATAACATTATTCTATTTTAGTCATTTTGAGCTTGGGTCATGTCTTTTCATAAGAATTTAATAACACTCTCTATTTTTGCGGTTATTACACCATCAGCATTCGCACAACAAGAAGAAGCGACAGTAGCTGTACAAACGCTGGAAACCATCCAGGTTCAGGCCCATCCATTGATACAAACCGCAGCAGATTTTGCGGTTGCGGATCATGTGGTGGATCAAAAAGCATTATCTGAGCGTGCGACGACTATTGGTGATGCACTGGCAGATGAATTGGGTGTCTATTCAAATCAGTATGGAACCGGAGCGAGCCGACCGGTAATTCGAGGCCAGGATGGTCCACGTGTCAAAGTTTTGCAGCATGCCTCCGAAACGGCTGATGTATCTACTCTATCTCCTGACCATGCAGTGACAGTCGATCCGATTCTAGCCAAACAGGTCGAAGTTATTCGCGGCCCATCAACTTTGCTTTATAGCGCGGGAACCGTCGGTGGTCTGGTCAATGTCACTGACCAGAAAATCCCAACCCAAATGCCGGAAGATGGTCTGGAAGGGACTGCTGGACTACGTTACAACTCGGGCAGTGATGAAAAACTGGCAAGTGCAGGCGTGACTGCTGCAGTCGGTGCAAATTTTGCCCTGCGTGTAGAAGGCACTAAACACAAAGCCAATGACTATATTGCGCCTGATTATGTAGTAGAAGAACCTCATGGCGATCATTCACATTTTCACAAAGAACGTCGTGTAGGTAATACCTTTGCTGAAGGCCAGACCGTGAATATTGGTGGATCATGGATTCATGATCGTGGTTTCGTTGGCCTGTCTTATAGCAACCGTCAGGATGAATATGGCTTGCCGGGGCATAGTCATGAATATCATGGCTGTGTATTGCATGGTGATCATTTCCATGGCTGTCCAGAGCTGGGTGCTACCGCAGAGCATGAAGAAGAGCATGGCGGACCATGGGTAGATCTGAAATCTGAACGTTATGAAGTACGTACTGAACTGGAACAGCCTTTTGCTGGTTTTGACAAGTTACGTGCCCATGCCAGCTTTACCGATTATCGAGCATGATGAGCTGGAAGAAAATGAAGTGATTAGTAATTTCAAAAGCAAAGGCTACGATGGCCGTTTAGAGCTGGTGCATGTTCCGGTTGCTGGTTGGGAAGGGGTAATTGGCACCCAATATAGCCAGCAGAAAATCAATCTGGCTGCTACAGAACATGATCATCATGAAGATGGTGACGAGGATGATGAAGAACATCATGTTCATGGTTCAAGCGTAGTCATGCCAGATACCAAAACTGAAAAATACAGTCTGTTTGCTTTAGAGCATAAACAACTCGGTGATGTGCATGTCGAACTGGGTGCACGTGTTGATCATCAAAAAGTACAAGTTGAATCTGAACAGAAAAATTATTCAGGCACAGGTATCTCTGCTTCTGCCGCTGCGAATTGGGAATTTGCCCCGAACTATAAGTTATCCATTGTAGGTTCACATCAGCAACGTTTACCACTGGCGCAAGAGTTGTATGCCAATGGTCTGCATTTTGCCACCAATACCTATGAAGTCGGTAATCCTGATCTGGAAAAAGAAAGCTCGAATAACCTAGAGCTGGGTTTCGAATATGAAGGTGATAAGCTGGATTATCATGCGCATATTTACCATAACTGGTTTGATGACTATATCTACGGTGCGACTACGGCCAGAAATGGAAATTTGCGTGGGGTAGAATATACTCAAGATAAAGCTCGTTTCTATGGGGCTGAAGCGGAAGCTACTTATGCATTAAATGACACATACAAGTTTGGTGTGTTCGGTGATTATGTACGCGGCAAAATTGAGGGTGAAAATGCACCCCGTATTCCAGCAGGCCGCTTAGGAACCAAGGTTGAAGCAGACTTTGCCGATGGCTGGTCAGGAATGGCAGAGTATTATCATGTCTTTAATCAGGACAAAACGGCCAGTTATGAAGATGAAACCCAAGGCTATAACATGGTCAATGTCGGTCTAAGCTATGCTAATAGCATTGCTGATAAAAATGCCTATCGGGTTTATTTTAAAGCCAATAACCTGCTCGATGATCAGGTCTATTCACATAGCTCATTCCTGTCGAATATTCCGCAAGTCGGACGTAATTTCACAGTCGGCGTACAATATGATTTCTAGGATTCAGATGAAATAACTGACCGAATCCAAGTACTGTCACTGAAATAGACTTGAAAAATCATCAGATTAAACCTAGCCTGAGTATATTGGGTTAGGTTTTTTCTTATGCGTATCTTTCAACGAATTCACAATAAACTGAACTGGTCAAACCGCCGTTATGCGGCCTTGATCATTGGTGTGCTGATGGCCAGTTATCTGGCTTCAGCAATTTATCATACTTATAAACCCTTACCTGAAGGGCTGAATTACACGGGTAAGCTGCGCCATGCACAGGTGAAATTTCTGGTCGATCAGACTTATCTGAATGCACAGGGCAAGCAGCAACTGGATCATCAGATTTTTAATGAAATGCTGAAAATGGTTGAGGAAGCAAAATCCCTGATCGTGCTGGATATGTTTCTGTTTAATCAGCAGACCGGTGCCTCTAAACAGGAACATCAGGCACTCAGCAAACAGCTCACAGAGGCCTTACTCAACAAGCGATTAATGCAGCCTGAAGTGGAAATCAAATTTATTACCGATCCGATTAATTCTGTCTATGGTGGAATTACAGCACAGCATTATCGTGAACTGCGTCAGGCGGGAGTAGATGTAATCGAAACCAATCTGACACCGCTGCGTGCTTCTAATCCAAGCTGGTCAGGTTTCTGGTATCTGTGCTGTCAGGGGATTGGCAATAATCCGGAAAAAGGCTGGTTGCCGAATCCATTTGGTCCAGAAAAAGTGACCTTACGCAGCTATTTCGACCTGTTTAATTTCAAAGCCAATCATCGTAAAACACTGGTCGTGGATACAGATCAGGGCTGGAAAGCACTGGTTACCTCAATGAACCCACATGATGGCAGTTCACGGCACTCCAATATTGGTCTACTGGTCTGGGGCAGAACAGCGATTGATATTCTTGCGACAGAACAGGCGGTCGGGATCATGTCTCAAGCCAATATGCCGGCTGTGATTGCAGGTGAGTTTGAAGCAGAAAAAAAACAGCCTCAAGTTCAGGTGCTAACTGAAAAAGCCATTTATGAGGGAGTTCTAAAGCTGCTTGAAACGGCGAAAGCAGATGAGCAGATTGATCTGGCCATGTTCTATCTGTCAGAACGTAAGATTGTGAAAGGGTTAATTGCAGCGCATGAGCGCGGAGTGAAACTTCGGGTTTTACTTGATCCAAATAAAGATGCATTTGGTCGTGAAAAAAATGGCATTCCTAACCGGCAGGTGGCTTCAGAACTGCATAAAGCTGGTATTCCGGTACGTTGGTGTAATACCCAAGGCGAGCAATGTCATAACAAAATTCTGATGAAATATGGTGCCCAGCAAGCTGAAATGATTTTAGGTTCCGCCAATTTCACGGCACGTAATCTGAAAAATTATAATCTGGAAACCAATTTGCGTGTGGTGGGACAGCCTCAGGCGGAAGTCTTTAGCGATGCGCAGCAGTATTTCAATACGGCCTGGTCTAATTTGAATGGCCGTTCCATGAGCGTGGACTATGCTCAATATGCTGAAGAGTCATTCTGGAAATACTGGTTATACCGTTTTATGGAATGGAGTGGTTGGTCGACGTTTTGATTGGCCTCTCCCTAGCCCTCTCCTGAAAGGAGAGGGAACTCCTTCTCCCTATGGGAGAAGGTTGGGATGAGGGGAGTTATTTTTCTGGATTCGGCGGAACCAGTTGATCCAGTTCTTTATCTGTCAGCTCATCCAGTTCAGAAATATCAGTCTTGATTTTCCATTGAGATTCATCATCCACCGGATTTGGCAAACGTGCTTCTAGCCAGTCGCACACTACATCTGGTGGGAAGTCGGCATGATTACACTGAATGACCCAAGACAGGAAATCTTTAGCGACACCATTCATATAAGGCGGTGGAGAAACTGGAAGAAACTGAGTCGGCAGGCGCTCATTTTTAGAAATATAGTTCAGGACATGACCCAGTTCCTGCACAGTTTGCCATGCTAAAGGATGATCAACGTTGATCTGAAATTTAAACCACCAGGCCTGTTTCCCATCTGAGCCATAGCTATCAATCAGTCCTTTTTGAACACTGGGTACCTTGCAAAAATATTCATATAAACGATCGAAATTTAAATCAGACACAGTATGCAACTCAAAGCATTAAAAAAGTGATATTAGCATACGCACTTCAGCGCTCATCACGCAAGCCTGTTAAAGTCATGGAATCAATTACAAAACTTTGCAGCAGCAGGGAATTTATCCATATTTTCTGCATGGATTTTGGTTAAAATATGGTCAGAAATCTTTGGAGGACGCACTTATGAAAAAATTAGCTTCAGGTGCATTGCTGGCTTCATTCCTGTTTGGTATTGCGGTGCCCGCTTGGGCGGATAATGCCTGGGTAGGCTATACTGGTGTTGATCGTTCTAAACCTCAACATCGTCCTCCATCACGTCCTCATTATGCACCGCAACCTCCTCATTCGCAGCGGCCTTACTATCCGCAACGTCCATCCCATGGCGGCTATTATCCTCCTGCACAGAGCCAAAGCGGGTTCAATATCCAGTATCAGGCACCGACCACGATTTACCAGAATTCCAATAGCTATAGTTGGGTTAATGGTGATCCAAATGTGGCCTACATTGAAAGTTCGAGATATACAGTGATTACTGACTGGCAGCGTTTGGGATTGCCGGCACCACCACGCGGAAGTTACTGGATTTATGAAAATGGTCGTTATGTGTTGATGAATAACCGTTAAAAGAAATTCCCTCTCTTGTTAGGAGGGGTGATTAATTACCCTCTTGCGAAGCAGTGCTTCTCACCTTTTGCAAAGGGGAACTTTTCTATGACTATGCCAACTCATCATCCTCAGGTCGTGGAGTTTTACCTTCTGGTAATGGCTTTTCGCTATGCTTGTCGCGAATAACGGATGGATAGGTCCAGGACGCATAACGGACCACCAGAATGGCAAAAGCCAAAATCAGAATCGAACCGGTAATAATAACCTGATCCATGCTGGCTTTGTGTGTATGCTGAATATCAGAAATCAGTAAACGGGTCAGGGCAGTAATCGCAATATAAATCAGGAACCGAACCGGCATATGATTGGTCTTGAAATAGATGCCGACCATGGCACCAAGTTCCAGATAGATAAACAGCAAAAGAATATCATCAATGGTGGCAAACTGTTTGACGGCCAAGATGTCAAATACGGTATGACCTGCGGACCAGATCACCATACAGCCAATAATAAACAGCGCAAGATAATGGAAACTTTCAACGGCAAGGTTGCCAAAACGGTCGAGGAGAGTTTCTATTCTTTTTACTTTAGACTCAGATTTACTCATGTTCTCCTCCAGATTTTTCATGTGAAATAACATATGAACAGGAAAGAACTAGCAAAGATCATGCACAAAAAGAGAAAAATAAAATAAAAGTGAAATTATTCGAACTTTTGCACTTTTTTTGCACTAACTTGTTATATTGTATGAGAACTACATTGAATAAATAGGAGAAAAAAATGTTGGACAAAATTCAAACAAAAATTAGTCAATTAGAAGCAGGAAAAAAATTAATCCTGGGCACGGGGATCAAGGCTGAAGAGATGCAGAAGGTACTTGAACTGTGTGAATCTTTAGAGTCGCAAGGGGGAATTAAAATAGTGAATAAGCATTTCAATCCTAAAATAACGACGCAACCAGATACGATCTTGATTGAAAAAGTATAGTGCATAAAAAGCCCTGCAGATGCAGGGCTTTTTATATGGATTCACGTCAAGATTAAGCTTGAGTCGTGAAGTAATCTTCAGAGAAATTCATCACTACTTCACAACCGGCTTTCACTTTAGTGATACGCAGTGCAAGTTCAGGCAAGATGCGTTGCGTGAAATAACGCGCCAGTGCCAGTTTGTTTTGGTAGAACTCGCCATCTTTGTCTTTTGCAGCATTGGCAATGCGCGCAAACATATAAGAGAAGCTCAATAGGCCTACTGCATGTAGGTAATCAACCGCTGCAGCATTCGGGAATTCTGCATTTTCGCCAGCAGCTTCAAGCACAAACTGAGTCAATGATTCTACTTCAGTAGCTGCATCTAAAGTTGCATCTTTAATGAAGTTCAGGTCTGCATCTAACTGGTTCGCAAAGTCGCGGATTTCTTCGATGTATTCACCGATGTACGCACCGCCACATTTAATGGTTTTACGGCCGATTAAATCTTGTGACTGAACGCCATTGGTTCCTTCATAAATCTGTGAGATACGCAGGTCACGGATACATTGTTCCATACCCCATTCACGGATATAACCATGTCCACCAAAGACCATTTGTGCATCTAGGGTTGCCTGGAATGCAGTATCCGTCAGGTAAGCTTTCGCGATTGGTGTCAACAGTGCCACACGGTCATTGGCTTTTTTTACGGCTTCAGGATCAGTCGAGAACTTGGTGATATCCAGTTGCTGACCGACATACACCGCAAATGCACGAGATGCTTCGTTGTTCGCACGAACATTCAGCAACATACGACGTACATCACCATGTACTAAAATGCTGTCTGCCGGTTTAGCCGGTGATTGAGCACCAAGGGCACTACGACCCTGTAAACGATCTGTCGCATATTGCGCAGCATTTTGATAAGCAAATTCTGAGGCGCCTAGGCCCTGGATGCCCATAGACAGACGTTCGTAGTTCATCATCACGAACATGGCGGCCAGACCTTCATTTTCTTTGCCCACCAGGTAACCTTTGGCACCGTCAAAGTTCATTACACATGTTGCAGAGGCCTTGATCCCCATTTTGTGTTCGATTGAACCAGGACCAACTGGATTACGTTCACCAATTGAACCATCTTCATTGACCAGGAACTTTGGTACAATGAACAGGGAAATACCGCGAGAGCCGGCAGGCGCATCAGGTGTTTTTGCCAGCACCAGGTGAATAATGTTTTCAGCAAGATCGTGGTCACCACCCGTGATAAAGATTTTGGTACCAGTAATGCTGTACGTACCATCTTCATTACGTTCAGCTTTGGTTTTGATAATACCCAGATCAGTACCGGCATGTGGCTCAGTTAAGCACATGGTGCCTGACCATTCGCCAGAGTAGATTTTAGGAAGGTAGGTTTCTTTTTGCTCTTGAGATGCATAGCTGTTTAAAGCCATACCTGCACCCACAGAAAGAAGCGGGTAGAGCATGAAAGATGGGTTAGTTGCAAACAGCATTTCATCAGAAAGTACGGTAAGCATTTTCGGCATTTCCTGGCCGCCCCATTCTGCATCGGCACCCAGACCGATCCAGCCACCTTCAGCATATTGTTTGAATGCTTCTTTAAAGCCAGCAGGTGTGGTGACATTGCCATTTTCATATTTTGCGCCTTCTTCATCACCGGTACGGTTCAGAGGAAGCATGACGTTTTGCGCAAACTTCGCCATTTCTTCAAGAATGGCTTCTGCTGTGGCAGTATCCAAGTGGCCAAGATTTTCATTGGCCTGCCAGAACTGTTCTGCATTGAAAACATCATTCAGGATGAATTTCATGTCAGCAAGTGGCGCGTTATAAATTGGCATAGTATGTCACCTGTTTTATTGTTTAATTGGATTGTTTTGGCTCAGTCTAAAGCATTAAAAATCTGAATGTTAGACGACTAAAGGTTAATTCTGTAACTCTTTATAAAGAAAAAGGACTGCCTGAAGATGGCCGTCCTTTTTCTTATTATGCATTTAAAACTGCATCAGCTTAGAATGCGAAATGTTCAGCATCTAAAGACATAAGCGGTTCTACACCAGTTGCAATCACGTCAACGTGTGAACGAACACGTGGCAGGATTTTCTTGAAGTAGAAGCGTGCAGTCGTCAATTTAGCATTGTAGAAGTCTGCATCAGTGGTACCTGCAGCAAGAGTCTCTTGAGCAACCAGTGCCATACGAGCCCACAGGTAAGCCAGTGTTACATAACCAGAGAAGTACAGGTAATCTACTGCAGCTGCACCCACTTCTTCAGGGTTTTGCATCGCACGCATACCAATCTGCATGGTCAGGTCACCCCATTCTTTGTTCAATGCCGCAAGCGGTTCAACAAATTCTTTCATTGCAGAATTGTCTTTGTTCGCTTCCGCAAATTTGTGGATGATCTTAGTGAAGTCTTTCAACATCGCACCTTGAGTACCCAGTACTTTACGGCCTAACAGATCCAGTGCTTGAATCTCAGTCGTACCTTCGTACAGGCAGGCAATACGTGTATCACGTACGATTTGTTCCATGCCATGCTCAGAGATAAAGCCGTGACCACCGAAGACTTGAACACCATGTTTCGCAGCTTCTGAACCAGTTTCAGTCAGGAATGCTTTTGCGATTGGAGTTAATAGCGACAGGATATTGTCAGCGAACTTGCGCTCTTCTTCAGAAGTACCTTGTTCAACCACATCAGCATATTGAGCCAACAGGTAAACCAGTGCACGACCACCTTCAGCAAATGCTTTTTGAGTTAAAAGCATGTTACGTACAGCTGGATGAACAATAATTGGATCAGCTTCTTTTTCAGGTGCCTTAGGACCCGAAAGAGAACGCATTGCCAGACGGTCTTTGGCATAAGTTAAAGCGCCTTGGAACGCCGCTTCAGATGCAGACAGACCTTGTACAGCAGTACCGATACGTGCAGTGTTCATGAAGGTGAACATGCAGTTCAGACCACGGTTTTCAGGACCGATCAGGAAGCCTTTGGCGTTATCGAAGTTGATGACACAAGTTGCGTTACCATGGATCCCCATTTTGTGTTCGATTGAACCACAACGTACGCCGTTACGCTCACCGATTGAACCGTCAGCATTCAGGTTGAATTTTGGTACGATGAACAGAGAAATACCTTTAGTACCTTTAGGCGCGCCAGGAAGACGAGCAAGTACGATATGGATAATGTTCTCTGCCATGTCGTGTTCACCAGCAGAGATAAAGATTTTCTCGCCAGAGATTGCATAGCTACCATCAGCTTGTGGTTCAGCTTTAGTGCGGATGATGCCGAGGTCAGAACCTGCATGAGATTCAGTTAGACACATGGTACCTGTCCATTCACCTGAAACCAGTTTAGGCAGGTAAGCGTCTTTTTGTTCTTGAGAACCGTGGTGTTCTAAAGTACGAACTGCACCATGAGACAGACCAGGGTACATACCCCATGCCCAGTTCGCAGTACCCACCATTTCAGAAAGAGTGATACCTAAAGAATTTGGTAAGCCTTGACCGCCGTATTGCTCTTCAGCAGAAAGAGAAGGGAAGCCTAGCTCGATGTATTTTTGGTACGCTTCTTTAAAGCCAGTCGGTGTTGTTACAACGCCGTCATTCCAGGTACAACCTTCACGGTCGCCTACTTGGTTTAGAGGAGATAATTCATTTTCACAGAAGTCAGCTGCAGCTTCTAGGTACTGATCAACCAACTCACGGCTTACGTTTTCTTGAAACGCAGGAAGTTTTGCGTAATGTTCTTCAGCATTTAATAATTCGTGTAGAACGAATTGCATGTCACGTAAGGGCGCTTTGTATTGTGGCATATCGGTTTCCTCAATACTGGTTTAGACCAGCGTTATCATCCTAAATTAATTGAAACGTGCCTTCAGTGACACGTATTGCTATGAATCTAATCGTGCAACATCTTGCCCAGCCATACAAGCTTTCAGGCGGCTTTCTTGGTGACTATAAAGTCAAAGATTAATCTGCACAGAACAGTAAACATATTGACTGCAAAGACTTTTGTAGAAATTAGCAGAACATGAATGGTCAAAAGAGGACTGAGGAGTCAGCCATAAAAAAAGGCACCCGAAGGTGCCTGAATTTGAAGGAATAAGAAACGTAGAAGAAGATTAAGATGCAGCTTTAGTCATCTTAATGGGTGCATTCGGCTGGAAGTGCACGATACATTGACCATCAATAGTTTGAGTACCCGCTTTCACTTGAACGGCCTTACCGTGGGTTTGACCTTTACAAGCGTTGGCAAACGCAGTTTGTAGAGCCTGACGTTCTGATAAACGCTGATCATACTGTTTAACCATTTCTGCACGTTGACTATCCGTTAATGCTTCTCCACGGTTCATATCACCTCGGAATTCACCACGCATTGGACGATGTTCACCGCGCATACTACGGAATTCACCACGTTGACCTGTGATGCCTTTATGGTCAGGTTTGAAAGAAATCTTGCATTGCCCATCAATGGTTTTATCACCCGCCTTGATTTGGACTGCACTACCTACAGCTTTACCGTCACAGGCCTGTTGAATCTGTTTATGCAATTGCATGCGTTCTGCACGAGCGGCTTTGAATTGTTCGCGTTGCTCTGGAGTGAGACGATGCTGTTTTTGACCTTCATGATGTTTCATCATACGAGAATGATCTTTCTGCTCATTCACGTTGCTCGTAGATTGACAGGCAGTCAATGCACCCATCGATAAAACACTGGCACTGATTAAGGCGATTCTTGTCATTGCTTTCATGTTTTTACCCCATTCAAGAGCTGATTCTTTTTGATGAGTAAAGATTAAATAATAAAGATGAAGAAACAATGGAGAGTTTTTTAAGTCTGTGTTCGCTACAATAATGAATATAGAGAAGAAAAACTGAGATTTTTACTTTGAAGATTCGCCGTATTCCGATTGCATTACGTCTGTTTTTGACTGTTTTATTGACCACCCTGGTAATTACCACGGTGAGTCTAGGCGTATTGCATCTGAATATGCAGCGCAACTTTACCCGCTATGTGGCGGATGTAGAAATGCAGAAGCTCGATCATGTGATCGAGAATCTGGCCGATGTCTATACGGTATATGAAGACTGGGGTAATGCCATTCAGGCGCAGATTCTGCAAATCGAAGGTGAAGCCGCACCGGATGATTATGACCGTTTATCGCGCTGGTGGTTGCGGCGTCAGTATGATATTGCCTTACAGCAGCGTTACTTTCAGGAGCAGACCTTAGCCACTGTAGCGCCTTCAAGTATGGTTGAACCAAATCTGACATCGCGTTCAGTCAATGAAGAAGAATTGCGTATTCTGGCATCTAACCTGCCTTCACAATTCCAGCCCTTTGAAGGTTTAAGATTTCCACTTAGTTCCAATCAGAACCTGTTTAGAACCGACCGTAAAGACAATAATGGCGGTCAACAGTCAGTTCAGCCGCCTACCGGCAAGAAGCAGTTCATCCAGATGCCAGACCGTCTGGGTCTAAGTTCACGCCTGTCACTCTATGATGCCAAACGGCGTTTTGTAGTAGGTGAGGCGTCAGATGAGCAGATTTCCTATCGTCCAATTATGGTTGAAAACCAGGTGGTCGGTTATCTGGGCTTGAAACCGGTTTTAGACCAAGATGATGCTTTAAGTATTAATTTCTTTAGTAATCAGAAACGTTACCTATTTTTAGTTTATGGTTTAAGTATTCTAGCCAGTCTGATTGCTGCATTATTACTGGCAACTTATTTTAAAAAACCGATTCAGCGTTTGTTGAACGGTACGCGTGAATTGACTCGCGGTAATTATCAACATCAAGTGAAAGTGAAACGTAATGATGAGCTGGGTGATCTGTCTAATGAGCTGAATCAATTGGCCGTGATTCTGGATCAGCATGAAACTTCACGCCGTCAGTGGGTAGCAGATACTTCACATGAACTGAAAACTCCGCTGGCAGTCTTGCAGGCACAAATTGAAGCGATGCAGGATGGAATCCGTAAACCGACACCAGAGCATTTTGCGTCGATGTTGGCACAGGTAACCAGCCTGAAAAAACTGACTCAGGACTTGGCAGCTCTAGCGCAGGCTGATGCACAGCAATTACAGTTTTACTATGCAACTGTAAATCCATGGGAGGTGGTGCAGCAGGAATTGATGAACTTCCAGCCTAAATTTGAACAGGCTGATCTGAAAGTGACTATTGAAGGTGACGGTGCTGAAGTTGATCTAGATCTGGACCGTTTCAAGCAGATTGTAGCCAACCTGCTTAGCAACAGTATTCGTTATACAGAAGCCGGTGGTCAGGTACATATCCATACCGAACAGAATGAGAAAGAATGGACCTTATATGTCGATGACAGTCCATTCGGTCTGACCGATGAGCAGCTGGCTCGCATTGGTGAGCGTTTCTATCGGGTTGATGATTCGCGTACCCGTTCCACCGGTGGAACAGGCTTGGGTCTGGCCTTATCTTGTAAAATTACTCAGGCTATGGGTGGTAGCTTAAGCTTTGCACATTCACCATTAGGTGGTTTACGATGCAAACTGAGCTTTCCTAAACAAATGAAACCATAAAGGAAAATATATTCATGAAACATATTATGCTGGTTGAAGACGAAGTCGAACTTGCCCTGTTAGTGCGAGATTATCTAGAGGCTGCTGGTTTTGAAGTCAGCGTGTTTCATGATGGGCAAGAAGCATATAACAGTTTTACCCAGCGTAAACCGAGCCTGATGATCTTGGACTTGATGGTGCCGCGTATGGATGGTCTGACCATTTGCCGTAAAGTACGTGAGCAATCAGACTTGCCGATCATTATGGTGACTGCGCGTACTGAAGAAATTGACCGTGTACTGGGCCTGAATATGGGCGCGGATGACTATATCTGTAAACCATTTAGTCCAAAAGAACTGGTTGCCCGTGTACAAGCCGTATTACGCCGTTTAGACCGTAAAGCTGAGCTGGAAAGCAATGATTTATTCCGTATGGATAAATCACAACAGCGTATCTGGTATCAGCAAAAAGCCTTGAACCTGACCCCGACTGAATTCCGTTTGCTGGAGCTGTTCCTAGAGCATGTCGGCCAGGTGTATTCACGAGCACAATTACTAGATCATATCAATCCGGACAGTTTTGATGTGGCAGACCGTGTGATTGATAGTCATATCAAAAATTTGCGCCGTAAAATTTCAGATGCTGCGGAAACCGGAAACCGTCATGAGTGGATTCAGGCCGTTTATGGGGTAGGTTACCGTTTTGAATATCCTGAAGACTGATATTCGAATTCGTTAAAGAAAAGCGGATAGACTTCTTGGTTTGTTCGCTTTTTTATTTCTGAAAATGATCAATATAAGAGAGCCAAAATAATGAAAATCATCATTCGGGATGAACGGCTAGAAGATATTCCAGCCATTGCTAAATTGACCCGAGCGGCTTTTCAAAATACTGACCATTCAAGTCATACTGAACAATTTATTGTCAATGCTTTGCGCACGCATGGGCAGTTAACGATTTCTCTAGTTGCGATTGAAAATAATCAGCTGGTTGGCCATGTGGCTATTTCACCTGTCACTATCTCTTCAGGTGAAACTGGCTGGTACGGTCTTGGCCCAATTTCGGTATTACCTGCAAAACAAGGACAGGGAATCGGCACTTTACTTATACGGGTAGCTTTAGATCGCCTGCAACAGTTGGGGGCTCAAGGATGTGTAGTGCTCGGTGATCCTCAATATTATGGTCGTTTCGGGTTTAAGGCTTTTTCAGAACTTTACCTCAAGGATGTTCCATCAGAATATTTTCAAGTCATTGCATTTAATGGATCTATTCCACAGGGAGAAGTGGTTTACCATGAGGCGTTTAATGCGACACAATAATTCATCAAAAAAGAGCTATTTCTATTGAAAAGTTATGGAGTTTTGAAATGTAAAATAGCTTTTAACTAGTATCTATTATGAAATCAATTATTTATATTTCTTTTTATCTGAGTAGATACAAAAAATAAAAGTTTAATAATTAATAACTTAAATTTATGTATTGGTTGATTAGTTGGAGACCCGCTACAATTCGGTTTTTTATTCATCATGAGAGCGTGTCTTGGAGAGTGAAACACCGCAACTACAGCGCCGTTTAAAGAACCGTCATATCCAGCTGATTGCTATGGGCGGGGCCATTGGAACCGGATTATTCTTGGGGTCCGCACAGATTATTCAGTCCGCAGGACCTTCCATTATTCTGGGCTATTTGATTGGTGGTTTGATTGCATTCCTGATTATGCGCCAGTTAGGTGAGATGATTGTGCATGAGCCTGTGACTGGTTCATTCAGTTATTTTGCATTTAAATACTGGGGTAAATTTCCAGGCTTTTTAACCGGCTGGAATTACTGGATTTTATATATTCTGGTCGCAATGACAGAGCTGACCGCCATTGGCAAATATATCAATTACTGGTGGCCACATATTCCAGCCTGGGTATCTGTACTCATTTTCTTTTTGGCGGTAACCCTTGCCAACCTAGCCAATGTCAAAATTTATGGTGAGTCTGAGTTCTGGCTATCGATGATTAAAGTCTTTGCCATCATTGCAATGATTATCTTTGGCATATATTTGCTCCTCACTGCTGATGCAACCTCAACCGCTTCGATCAGCAATTTATGGATTCATGGTGGCTTTTTTCCGAATGGCTTTGATGGGCTGTTTTATATGCTCGCCTTTATGATGTTTGCCTTTGGCGGCATTGAGCTGATTAGTATGGCAGCGGCAGAAACCGAAAATCCTGATAAGAACATTCCACGTGCTGTGAATCAAACTGTGATTCGGGTATTTTTATTTTATATCTGCTCGCTTGCCGTATTACTTTCACTTGTACCATGGAATCAGCTGAATTTAGGCGATTTAGATCATAGTCCATTTGTAATGATTTTCAGCCAGATGGGGATTGAATGGGCTGCACATTTACTGAATTTCATTATTTTAACTGCTTCACTTTCAGTTTGTAATAGTGGCATGTATGCCAATAGCCGTATGTTGATGGGGCTGGCTCAACAAGGGAATGCACCGCAATTATTTAAGAGCGTAAATAAACATGGTGTGCCTGTGGCTGCGGTATTGTTCTCAGCATTTCTGATCTTTGGCTGTGTGATCTTGAATTACTTTGTGCCTGAAAAAGCGTTGAGTTACCTGATTTATATTGTGGTAGCAGCTGCGGTATTGAACTGGATGATGATTAGTTTGATTCATTTGAAATTTAGACAAGCCATCAAACGAAAGGGGATTCAAACCAAATTTCCAGCAATCTTTGCGCCGTTTAGTAACTATTTTGTTTTAGCTTTTATGCTGATGATTTTATATATCATGTGGACACAAGGCTTTATGTTGTCAGTGTTGATGTTGCCTGTCTGGATTGGCTTGTTATTTGGGGTGTTTAAGTTGGTGAAGAAAGAGGCTTAAACTAGCAAATGGACTCGGATGAGTCCATTTTCATATGTATACATCTAAGCATTACTTTAATTTATGGTGAATGACTTCTTTAAACTCAGCCATAGTTTCACATTGATCAAAAATTTTAAAATATTCTAAAACAACATTTCTAGCTTGATTAGAAATACGACTAAAATGTGCTGGGTGAGGGACTCTTAGAATTAAAATCTCGTCGTTCCAAATTTTCATGCTGAATTTATCAATAGGTTCTTTTAATAACAATCGATCATTTGAAGTAAGGTGTAATTTTTCCTCTAATTTAGGGAAATTATTGTGGTACTGCCCAACAAAAAAAAATAACACGTGGTTGAGTATCTTTGATTTGCTGGGATAAATTTAGAATAGACAATTCTTGAAGATACAAGAAAATATCCTTATATGTTCTATTTTTACTTAAAGTATTGAATGAGGCTTTTTTATAGTCAAATAAATAAAAATTTAGCCATTGAATAGGTTCTTGATGATTTTGAATTTTAATTTTTTTTAGAAATTGTAAAAAACTACTATGCTTAGGTGATTGAGAGTAAAGCTCTTGATGACGACGAACACTATTTTGAATCACAGTGTCGAAATTAATATCTTCATTTAAAAAGTTACTTAATCGACTTTGCCAACCTTTTGTTTCTTGACCAACCAGCAACACCTTATTCTTTGATGAATAAAAATTTTCATCCAAGAATGGAATAAATGGATAACTTAAATGATGTAAACATTCTTTTTGTTCTGTCGGGATTTCAATTAATTTTGATCTTAAATCAATTAATGTGCTGTGTTGGTTAATCATAGTTTGAGTGATTTTTAACATCTTAATATTATTTGATTTAATCACGTTATCTTATGATTGAACAAGATAATTGTAATGGATGAGAGACCATTTTATAAGGTTGAAGTTCCAGACTTATTTTTCTAATGTTCGTAATAATTCAATCCGTACTTTTTCTGCTTTCTTTAATTTCGATACTACCAGCTCATAAGAATTCTGTACTAGGTCCTCAATCAGAGGTTCATCCAGTTCATTATTTTCATACACTGAAATCCAGTGCTGTTTATTCATATGCCAGCCAGCATGGATATAAGAATAAATATCTCGCAGCATAGCAGCATGATCAGGCGCTACTTTTAAATTAATGACAGCTTTGCCTTGAAGATAAAACTGAAGCATAAAGACTTTATCTAGCACTTTGAATACATCACAACCTTCACCGAAAGGCTGAGTCACAGTGACTTCAGGTAAACTTATCGCTATCTGTGTTGAGATTTGATGTAGGGTCATAAGTTGTGAATAAACTGAAATAAAACTGTGGATAATGCTTAAATTATCCACAGTTTTTGGTCGTCTTATGAATAAATTAAGATGAACAACTCACCATGACTTCAGGCACATCACTCGGCAATGGTCCTAGATCTTCAGGGTGTTCCAGATCTGGCTGTTTTAAATAAGGCTGACTTAATAATTTAAACAGGCGATCGACTTCGGAAAAGTCATCCCGCTCAGCTAGTTCAATGGCTTTCTGTGCCATATGATTGCGCAGGATATAGTGTGAATTGACGAGTTGCATGGCGGCATCTAATTCTCCAGTATCCTGATGTTCGCGGATCGCTTCATATTGAGTCAGGAATGCTTCAAACTGACGGCGATCCAAACAATCATCCTTGATTGCTTCATATTCATGATTCTGCAGGCGAATAAAGCTTTGCGTATAGTCGAGTTGCTCGCTTTGTAAGATTCTGAGAAAAGCCATGGCGCAGTCAAAGCTGTCTTTGTGAAAACTCGGTAAGCCCATTTTCTGGTTTAGGCCATGCTTATAATGTTCCAGGAAGGTCGGTTCATAATGTTCCAGACATTGGGCCAGATCCTGTTTCCATTGTTCTTCATCATAGTTTTCAGGACATAATGGAATCAGGTTATTCAGCCACATCCACAAGTTCCAGTGGCCGATGCTTGGTTGCTGCTGATAAGTATAGCGACCCTGATAATCCGAGTGGTTATTAATCCAGTTGGGACGGAAACGCTCCATAAACCCATACGGGCCAAAGTCTAGCGTTGAACCAGTAATATTCAGGTTGTCGGTGTTCATGACACCATGTGCAAATCCAACCAGTTGCCATTTGGCAATCATCACTGCTGTGCGCTGAATGACTTGGGTAGCAAATGCCAGAATAGGCTGTTCTGCTTGCAGACATTGCGGATAATGCCATTCCATACATTTTTGTGTGAATACAGGCAGCAAGTCTGGCTGATACTGATTGATCCATTCAAAATGTCCAAACCGGATATGACAGTCAGACGTCCGTAATAGCATCGCGCCCGGTTCCAGTTTTTCACGCTGTACACCTTGAGCGGAAGAGGTAAAACCAACCGCATTACTGGACTCTACACCTAGTGCATTTAAGGCGTGTCCGGCTAGGTATTCCCGAATCACCGAGCGTAACACTGCACGACCATCTCCCATACGTGAATAAGGCGTTGCACCAGCACCTTTTAAATGCAGATCAATGGTCTGATGATCTTTATCCAGAATCTGAGCGATCAATAAACCACGTCCATCACCCAATTGACCTGCCCATTGACCAAACTGATGGCCAGCATAAACCATGGCCAAAGGTTCAAACTCAGCAAAGGTTTTTTGACCACTACAAATTTCGACCCATTGTGCTTTATCTTCCTCAGACCATTGCAGTTGCTCAGCAAGCGCAGCATTAAAATGTCCCGCTTTAGTACCTTTTAAAGGTAGCGGGGGCTGATGATGATAAAGGCGAGGAGGGAGAGTTTGATATCGGGAATTAAAATACATAGCAGTCAAAATATTTAGGCAATAAAAGCAATATAACAAAGATCTCTGTTTAAAACTGTTGTAAAAGGAAAGTATAAGTAAGACGAGTAGAAATAAAAAAAGCCCCTGATTTCAGGAGCTTTTTTGAGAATCTAAATCTTATTGAGAGACAGGCGCTTTTTTCAAATTACGTACTAACAGATTCAGTGTTTCACGATGATGGGAAAGACGCTGTTCGACTAATTGAAATTCAACTTTAAGTTTGTCATCCATCTGGTGAATTTTTTCTGCTACAGCCGCCTTTTTCACCTGAATTTCCTGTTCTTTGAGTTTAGCCCAGTCATTCAATGTTTGAGTAAAAGCTTCATATTCCTGAGCGATTTTACTTTTCACATTGATAATGTCTTCATTGACATTATGACCATATACCGCCAGATCCTGCTCAGCATATTTAAACTTCATTGCCAGTTCAGCTTTTTTGATATTAAAGCTTGGAATACGGCGCAGATTTTTAGCCAGGCCCAGTTTAGAGCAAGTCCAGATTAACCATTTGGTTGGATCATATTGCCACCATTTCACGCCATTACGGTAATCATACTGGAAGATGTGATGATAGTTATGATAACCCTCACCCCAAGTCGCAATCGCTAACCAGAAGTTGTCACGTGCAGTGTTTTCATCCGTATAAGGACGTGAACCCCACATATGGCACAGTGAGTTAATGAAGAAGGTGACATGATGGCTCAGGATTAAACGCACCAGACCACCCAATAATAATACACCCCAAACATCGCCTACAGCCCAGCCAATTGGCAAGAGAATCGCAGCATGTACTGCAATTACTAGAGGCACATAGTATTTGTGCTGGAACATAACGACTTTGTCGTTTTGCAGGTCTGGTGCATTTTTGTAGTTTGGTTCTGCAGCAGGATAGTCACGCAGCATCCAGCCCAGGTGCGCATACCAGAAACCATTATTAATTGAATATGGGTCTTTTTCGACGTCATCGACATGACGGTGATGGGTACGGTGACCTGAACCCCAGTACAGAATACTGTTCTGCACGGCAAAGGTACCCATGATCATTAAAATGAATTTTAAAGGTAAAGTCGCTTCATAAGCACGATGTGCCCAAAGACGATGATAGCCCGCTGTAATCCCCAGGCTGCTAACGCCGAGCAAAACAAACATACTGATCCAAGCGGCAAGGCTAAAATCATGGTGATACGCATATAACGGAATCGCGATAACAGCTACAATGGGTAAAACTACCAGAGCAAACACAGCGACCCAGTTAATTGGGGCTTGAGGTAGGGGAGCATTCATCTCCAACAGCACTCCTGGAACCTGGGAAGGTATAACAAAAAGCAGAGGCCGCTATTGTTTATTTTAACAGCGGTTAAGTCATTCATATTAGCACGCCCCCTAGGGCATCACTAGCATTATTGTACGGTTGTATTGTACTTATCGGTAACAGAATAAGTAGGATGAAAACTACCATTTTCGCGGGCTAGACAGGCTCTGATTTCCGAGTAAATCACTGAGATTTTTGAAGCTTTTAATCAAATTTATTTTCTTAAAATGAGTTAAGTGAATGTTCATTTTTTCTACTAGATTGCAGAGAAATAAATTTGTAAGCAAACCCGTAACCCAAAGTTAAACAAGATTACAGACAGGCATTCTTCTTTAAATTATTTTTCAAGGCTTAAAGAAAAATAATCTATATATAGAATCTTGCATTTTGGGTCATTTAAAGATGTTGCATCATTAACTTCGGATAATCGGTAATGAGACCCTGAATACCCCAGTCGCGTAATTCTTTGGCACGATTAACATCATTTACGGTCCAGACGCTGATGGTGAGTTCGGCAGCTTGTGTGGCCTGAATAATATCTTTGCTGGCCAGTTCATTCATCCAGCCAATCTGACAACAGCCAAGTTCTAAAGCTTGATCAATCGCCTGATATTTCACATCTGTTTCAATCAGAAGGCCGCGTTTTAAACTGGAATTTTGCTGTTGCAAAGCCTGATGGATTTTAGGATCAAAACTGGTAATCACGACTGACTGCTCATAACCCTGTAACTGCTGTTCAAGCTCAAGCGTGATTTTTTCAGCATCGGCCTGGCTCGCTACACTTTTGACTTCAACTTCAATATGGTCAAAGTTATGAATCACGGTTAAGGTCTGATCCAGCATAGGAGTGGCTTCGACCTTGTTCCATTCTGACCATTTTACTGCGTGATTATATTGACTGAGATCCTGACGGCTACATTCGTAGAGGGGCTTTTGCAAACCGGTAGTGCGTACAAAATTATCATCATGCATGATGATCAGGGCATTGTCTTTAAGCTGGCGTACGTCAAATTCGACTGCGCGAATCCCGATATCCTGAATATATTGAAAACCGCCTAGTGTATTTTCAGGTGCTTCCCCACGCGCACCGCGATGTCCAATTATGCGCATGCTGCGATAACCTGAAGAAGTGAAGATGAAAACATAATGATGAAGAGTTGTGACAGGAGTATTGCAATATTCTGCGCCTGAAACACTTTGTTGCAAATACTGTTGGCGCAGAATTTTCCGTGCAATTTAATACATTTTAGCGGATTTATTGATCAATGGTTTCGTTGATATTTTTTTGCCATAACACCTCAGAACCACCTTCAACACGTTGCAAGGTGCGTGAAGCCACAAACAGCCAGTCAGATAGGCGATTTAATAGCTGCAGGGAAGTCGCCTGAATATTCTGGTCGCGTGAGTGAACTGACATCACGCTGCGCTCTGCACGACGGCACACGGCACGGGCTTGATGAGCAAAACTGCAAACTAAAGTACCCGCAGGCAAAATAAAATCTTTCAGCATCGGCAAAGCTTCATTCATACGATCGATGTCATTTTCCAGAAAATCAATCGAGACTGGTTGAACCAGGTTAAAGCCAGGGATACACACTTCACCACCCAGATCAAACAACCAGTGCTGGATCAGGCTTAAAGATTTATCCCAAGTCGCTTTATCCTGAATGCTGCTTGCCGCGATTTGTGCGCGTAAAACCCCAATGATGGCATTTAGCTCGTCCACATCACCGAGCGCGGCAATACGCAAGTCATCTTTGGCAACGCGTGAGCCATCACCCAGTCCGGTAGTGCCCGAATCGCCTGTGCGCGTGTAAATTTTACTTAAACGGTGACCCATGAGAGTTCCTTAAATGATTAAATGCTGTAAATAAAAAGAATCATGCCATAGGCATGACATGATTCTCAAAAGTATTTGCTTGGATTGGAATGATCTTAATATTTAAAAGTCACGCCGGCAGAAGCGAGGCGGCCTTCATCAACATAATAATTATTCCAGTTGTATTCGATCTTATGACGCACATCACCGACATTTTCTATGTTGGTAAATACTTTGACATGTGGGTTGATATTCCAGTAAGCATTTAAATCGACGGTCGCATAGCCCGGATTATGGTCTGAATCACTCCAGCTTTTTGACTTGGAACGGGCAATAAGAGAAGCACTCATCCCATAAATTTCATTTTCCAAACCTGTGGTCAGAGTGAGGGTTTGACGTGGTCGTTTAGCTAACTCAATATTCGTTTTGCTATCTTTAGCTTGTACATACGCAAAAGCAGTATCGATGAACCAATCGTCTTGTTTCCAGTTCCATGCCAGCTCGCCACCACGAAGCGTTGCTTCGCTGATATTATTTAACTTGCCATCAACTTTTTGGATCATGTTATCCACTTCGTTTTGATACACGGAAAATGAAACAGATGAGTTTTGAGTGAGGGCCTGGTCTAAGCCAATTTCATAAGACAGACTTTCTTCGGCTTTTAAATTTGGATTTGCAGATTCACCACTGTACAGCTCGTTTAAGTTTGGTGAACGAAAAGCTGAACCAATATTC
Source organism: Acinetobacter sp. YH12233 (assembly GCF_013417725.1). Lineage (NCBI taxonomy): Bacteria > Pseudomonadati > Pseudomonadota > Gammaproteobacteria > Moraxellales > Moraxellaceae > Acinetobacter > Acinetobacter sp. YH12233. The sequence goes on along the minus strand of NZ_VPDK01000010.1, from coordinate 21,587 downwards.
GTATAGACGCTGAGTTGAGGTGATATTGCATAACGTGCAGCAGCTTGCCCTACAGTATGAGAGCCATACTTTTCGTTGTCTTCAACACGGATGCCGAGTTGTGTATTGAGTTTATCTGATTGATATTGATGCTGTGTGTAATATCCTTGAGAGGAAACATCACCTTTGTAGGCAACTCCATAAGAAAGAACATCACCATCAAGATTGCTATACGTTGTCCCTAGTAAAATATGATGCTGATCATTTAGATTGAGTTTGGCATACAATTCTGCTTCTTGAGTAGTGCTATATGAATAATCGACCTGACCTAGATAATTCGTAGCATTTTGATCTAATTGATCGTCAAACTGGGATAAGCGAGCATTGAGTTCTAATTGTGAGCCTAGGTTAATTCGTCCTCTCAGGTTAACCATTTCATTTTCAAAATCTTGTGAAGTGAGGCTACCTGCATTGTAATCACTTGTGCCTTTATTTTGGCTGTAATCGAGAGATAAGCCATATTGGTCTTTGTGGACGCCAAATTTTGTGCTGAAACCTTTTTGGTCAAAGGAGTAATTTTCATCTTCATCATCTAGAACAGATTTTCCGTCAGTTTCCAGGCGTTGACCACGGATTTGGGCATAAAAACCATCTTCAGCTAAATCGGCACCCACGAGTGATTTGTAAGTTTTATTCTCGCCAATTTCACCTGTTATAAATGCACCTGATTGTTCAGGTGTTTTAGAAATCATATGAATGACGCCGCCAATGGCATCTGTACCATATAAAACTGATGCTGGACCCTTCAGAATTTCAATTTGCTTGATATCGGTAGTATCAATAAAAGGGAGAGAAGCTGAACTGCTTAAAGCAGTATTCAATCGCATGCCATCACGCAGAACGAGTGTATGTGACGAGCTTGTGCCTCGCATAAAAATAGAGGATTGTTGTCCATAACCGCCTAGTTGAGCGACGTTTAAAGCAGCCTCTTTTTTCAATAAGTTTGGCAATGAAGCAATAGGGGATTGCTCAAGAGTCGCAGGTTCAATCACTGAAATTCGCGCAGGTACATTTTCAATGTTTTCTGCAGAGCGAGTTGCCGTGACTACAATGGTATCTAAAGAGGCTTTTGCAACTTTTTGCTCGGCGGCATGAACAGATGAAGTAAAACCCAACGCAAGTGCGATCGCACCTACCAAGGCAGTAGGTTGAAATGGAATAGACATGAGATGTGCTCCATACATTCACTCCCCGTGAATGATTGAGTTAAAGAACACAACAAGCAGGTATCCGGACTTAAATGCAGTATTGAAACATACTTACTTATCCACCTTCCCACATATTGATGCAGTGGTGTAAATCCTGAGGATTTATAAAGACAAGCTTTTCATTTTTTACCGTTGCGGGGGCAGCGTTGGATTTGCACCAACTTCCCTAAAGCCTTAAGGCCTTGACTCGTTGCAAATTGTGGCAAGTATAAAGTCTGCTTATGACTTAAACAATCAAGATCAAGAATAATCCGTATGAACTTTACGCAAGATCGATGATTTGCATTACAATGATTCACCCCAATCTCATAGATTACTTGATATCTTGGTAAATCAGAGCCAACACTATATGCGAACCCGTGCCAAAATCTGTGGAATCACCCGAGTTGAAGATGTCCAAGCTGTTGCTGATGCCGGCTGTGATGCCATTGGATTCGTGTTCTATTCACCGAGCCCACGTAGCGTGACTCAGGCACAGGCTGAAGTGCTGGTCAAAGCAGTGCCAGCTTATATTCAAGTGGTGGGCTTATTTGTTAATAGTACGGCAGATGACATCCAGGATATTTTAAAAACTGTTCCGCTGGATATTCTGCAGTTTCATGGTGATGAAAGCCCTGAACAATGTCAGGTTATCGCAAAGCAGGTTGGGCGTCGCTGGTATAAAGCGATTCAGGTCAAACCTGATCTGGACGTAGTCGCTGAGATTCAACGTTATCAGACAGCAGGGGCCAGCGCAGTACTGTTAGACGCATGGCATCCTGATTTAAAAGGTGGTACCGGCCACAGCTTTGACTGGAGCACCTTTCCTCAATTAGATATTCCCTTGATCTTGGCTGGGGGCTTAAACCCGGACAATATCGAGCAGGCAATTCACACCACGCAGGCTTATGCTGTTGATGTTAGTGGTGGTGTCGAATCCGCAAAAGGTATAAAAGACCAACAACTCATAGAACGCTTTATGCAAGGAGTCCATCGTGGATCAGCAAAGTACTAATCACAACAAGCCCGTGATTGACTATACCCAATTCCCGGATGAGCGTGGACATTTCGGTATCCATGGCGGGCGTTTTGTGTCAGAAACTCTGATGGCGGCTTTACAAGATCTGGAAAAGCTTTATTTCCGCATGAAAGATGATGAACAGTTTCTGGCAGAATTCGACCGTGATCTAGCCTACTACGTAGGTCGTCCTAGTCCTTTATATCATGCTGAGCGATGGTCAAAAGAGTTGGGTGGTGCGCAAATTTACTTGAAACGTGAAGATCTGAACCACACTGGCTCACATAAAGTAAATAACACAATTGGTCAGGCTTTACTGGCTAAACTTTCAGGCAAAAAACGCATTATTGCAGAAACTGGTGCCGGTCAGCATGGTGTAGCAACGGCAACCATCGCAGCACGTTTAGGTCTTGAATGTGTGGTGTTCATGGGTGCTGAAGACGTGAAACGTCAGGCGATGAACGTTTACCGTATGCGTCTGCTGGGTGCAACAGTTGTCCCTGTAGAAAGTGGCTCTAAAACATTAAAAGATGCCATGAACGAGGCAATGCGTGACTGGGTCACCAATGTTGACTCAACTTATTATGTGATTGGTACCGTGGCAGGTCCACATCCATATCCACAATTGGTTCGTGACTTCCAGTCCATCATTGGCCGTGAAGCACGCCGTCAGATTCAGGAACAGGCAGGTCGCCTTCCAGATGCGTTAGTCGCTTGTGTCGGTGGTGGTTCAAATGCGATGGGCTTGTTCTATCCATTCCTGAACGATCAGGATGTGAAAATGTATGGTGTTGAAGCCGCAGGTTTAGGGATTGAAACTGGCAAGCACTCTGCACCATTGAATGCGGGTCACGTCGGTGTACTGCATGGTAACCGTACTTACCTGATGTCTGATAAAGAAGGCCAGATCATTGAAACGCATTCAATTTCTGCTGGTCTGGATTATCCAGGCGTAGGTCCGGAACACAGCTTCCTGAAAGATATGGAACGTGTGGACTACGTGCCAATCAATGACCAGGAAGCGTTACAAGGCTTCCGTGACCTGACCAAGATCGAAGGGATTATTCCTGCGCTTGAAAGTTCACATGCGATGGCTTATGTCACTAAACTTGCACCAACCATGGACAAGGATCAAATCATTATTGCGACCGTTTCTGGTCGTGGTGATAAAGACTTGATGACCGTTGCCCGTATTGATGGCGTGGAAATGGTTGAGATGTAAAATCTCCCCCAGCCCCTCTTTTCAAAGAGAGAGAAAACCCTCCTTTCTAAAAGGAGGGTAGGGTGGATTAAGAAAAATCGTATTGAAGCTATTCAGTACGATTTTTTTATTTTTATAGATAAGAAAATTTTTAAAGATGAAGAGCAAGAAGCAATCTGGCTAAAAATGGGATAAAAACTATTCAAGTTCTGGATAAAACAGCAAAAAATCAGTTTCTCATTCAGAAAATTAAAATAGTTATTTTAAGCAGAATTGGCCGGAAGAGCTGACGAACGGTTTTAAAAAATTCTTTATCAAATCTCAATAATCGGCATAATAGCTTCAAGCAAAAATAGTTTTTGATTGAGATGGAATGTCTTAATGGATTTAATTCAGGAAAATGGACAACCACGTTACGGACGTTTCAAGGAAATTCCAAAAAGTATTGACTACAATGCGTATCAGTACAAAAATCCTTATGGTGATGTACTGACTGGCTGGCGTAAACAACTAAAATATAAAAAATTTAAATTCTGTAGTATTCAACACGAGCATTATACGATTGGCCTTGCAATTGCGGATATCGCTTGGGCTGGACACAGTTTTTTCTACATCTATAACCATAGCACCAACGAAGTGCAGGAATGGAATGCGATTAATTTCTTCTCGCGCAATACGGTGCTAGATGAACAGCCATTGTTTAATCATAGTTATTTTCATAAGTCTCCCTTTCAGATTGATATACAGCATGCCAATGGGGTGCGTTATATCCATGTGACCAAATATGGTGAAATCAAGCTTAGTGCCCGAATTTTCTGTGCAGGTACAGATCCGCTGAGTATGTGCAGTCCGACCGGAATTAATGGCTGGACCTATACCCAGAAATTGACCACTTTGGGTTGTGAAGGTTATTTCGTAAATAAGCAAGGTGAAACCATCCAGTTTAATGAGCGCACCTTCGCCTCTCTGGATGATACCTGCGGCTTTTTGCGTCCTGAAACTGCCTGGTTCTGGCTATCTTGTAATTTCTGGGATACCAATCGTAACCGTATCGGGATCAATCTCGCTTCCGGCGTCAATGAAAGCTTTGGCAATGAAAACTGTTTGTGGGTAAATGGCAAAATTTATCCTGTGGCGGATGTATTGTTTCAGCAGGAATCTGACGAACGCTGGAACATCCAGTCATTAGATGGCTGTTTGAACCTGAATGTACACACAGGCTGGCGCCGTTATGAAAATCTGAATCTGCGTCTGGTGGGCAGTCAGTTTAGCCAGTGGCAGGCAAAAGTATCAGGAACTATCCGGCAGGATGGCCAAGATATTGCACTGGTTAATGAATATGGACTTTTAGAACAGCACTATGCCAAGTGGTAATTCATTTTTCTAACTTCTAAATCTAAAAAAGCCTTCAATCTCGAAGGCTTTTGATTTCTAGGTTTAATCTTCTGCAGCTTGCCAGAAGGCTTCTCCTGCCTGAATCGGGTCGCCGGTTTCTGCCAGCGTTTTTACCCAAACCTCATATTGAGCAATCACTGGGTGCTGGGATGGATGGAAATCCTTTTTAAACCAGTCACGATACTGTTTACCCATACGAGTCAGAGTCCCTTTTTTGCCAAAGAACCAAGGTAAGCCCCGGATATTCATTTGCAAGCGTTGCAGCGGACTAAAGCCATCATGTTTAAGCATGACATTGGCACGGTAAATGGTAAAACCAAACATCAGCAAAGTCGTAATGAGCAAAGTATATTGACGCAGCCATTCTGGCGTTTTTGCCACATCTTTCATCACATCAAAAGCAACATCACGATGTTCCATTTCCTCAATCGCATGCCAGGCAAACATGGCACGGACAAAAGGATGGGCATTTCTTAAAGTATCTTTTTGCCCATAAAAAGTTTCAGCCATGAGCGCGGTCAAATGTTCCGCGGCTGCAGTGACTGCAATATTGTACTCAGGCGAACGGTTCTTCAGATCATAGTTCATCATGTAGTTCAGACGCTGAATAAACTGATCGACCGGCATGCCTTGTTCCCGCATCATGTTATTCATCTTGTCATGGGCAATGCCATGCTGGGCTTCTTGACGGATAAAATCCGCTACCCGTTTTTGTAGATCTGGATCTTTGATCTGGTCGCGGAACAGACGCACACTCTGAATGAAATAACGTTCACCATCTGGAAAGGTCAGACTCAGTGCATCAAACATACGGGTCAGGAATGGATCGCCACCAAACCAGTAACGCGGAATTTCACTCAGCTTAAAATCAAGATTACTGCGTACCACAGGCTGTACGGAAGATTTTAAAGGTGCGTTCATCTGCTTTCATTCTTTTTCTGAAGATGCTGACAGTATGTTCAGAATTGCACAAATTGTTTTGACAGATATGGCCAATTTTTATACATTTTACGCCAGAGAAAAATAAAATATACATTCGCAGCGGAGACAGGGACGCGCTCATGCAGGACATCAAAATCTCCAATGGCTATATCCAGCTATGGGCCACCTATTTACGTAGCTTAAATATAGAACCTTTAACCGCAAAGTTTCTTGCAGATCTACGACCTCAGCTCATTGGACTGATTGATCAGCCTTTTGATGCACAAGTTCCGCTGGATTTTCTCAATAGCATCCTGTTAAGAACCCAAAAACAGCTAGCGTGTCCACTGTTAATTTTTGAAATTGTGCAGTGCATTCGGCCAGAACATTTTGGTGTGCTGGGCTATATGGTCTCCAAAAGCAGCAGTATTCCTGAGATCATCAGCTACATCATGCGTTTTCAGCGACTGGTCATTGATGGGAGCGAATTTGTCCCATTGCAACTAAGACAGTATACGCAGAGTATTGAGTTATATTGGATCTATCAGGATGAGCGTTATAACCTGCTGAATGAGCTGACCATCGCAGCCATGGTGCAATTGGGGCGTTTTATTTTGCAGGATCATCCTTTGCTCTTGCGTCGGGTGCGTTTTGCCCATACTCCTGAAATTGCCCGAATTCATTATCAGAAATTCTATGCTGCGGAAGTGCAGTTTTCACAGCAGGATTATGGCTTTGAACTGGATATACAGGGATTAAACCTGAAATCGGAACAGGCCGATCCCATGCTATTACAGTTATTGATTCGTCAGGCTGAAGAAGCGATTGCGGCCAAACCGCCTGTAGAAAGTATTTTAACTCAGGCCCAAAAGGTGGTCGCAGAGCATCTGAGAAGTAGACAGCAGGCCATTAAAATTGAACAGCTGGCTGAGCAACTTTTTGTATCGACTCGAACTTTGCAACGTCAACTAAATGAACAGGGTAGTTCTTTTAAAAAACTGTTGGAGCAGGAAAGGATCAAGCGCTGTGAAAGCTTATTGCATCAGCCCCTAACCCTGACCGAAATCGCCCAACAACTAGACTATTCTGACCAGTCAGCTTTGGCCCGAGCTTATAAGGCAGCAACAAGCCGGACTTTATTGCAATATAGAAAACAATTAAAACAGGATCAGGCATAAAAAAACGGCCATCATTGGCCGCTTTATCTCATGACTTAATTTAAGCTGTTTTTAATTTAGGGTATCGGAAAGCAATCGCGATCACTGCAAAGATTGCCAGAATCCAGCAATAATACACGCCCCCGATTAGCTCGACTGGAGAAAGTTTGGCAATCGAACAGGCCAGTAATAATTGTGCGCCATAAGGGATCAGCCCCTGTACCACACAGGAGAAAATATCCATCAGGGCGGCGGCACGTTTCGGATCAACCCCATATTCTTTCGCCACTTCACGGGCCATATCACCAGCCAGAATAATCGCGACAGTGTTATTTGCTACAAACAGATTGGAAAATACCACCAGAAAGCTGATTCCAATTTCACCGGCACGCTGACGGCCTACTTTAAATAAGCGAGTCAGCGCGTAGATGCGTTCGATCAGCCAGCGTAAACCACCTTCACGTTGCATGATCGCAGACAGGCCACCCAGGAACATGGATAATAATGCCACTTCAAACATGCCGACAAAGCCGTCATAAATGGAAGTGTTCAGCTTGAGAATATTGAAATCTGGCGTAGCAAATAGCCCGAATAAACCCGATAACACGACACCGATGGTTAAAACCGCTAGAACATGCAGACGGCTAAAAGCCAGTAAAAAGACTGCAATATAAGGCAGGACCAGGATCCAGTTAAAATCCTTGTATTCCACTGGACTAGAACTGCCAGCATTGAAGATATAGATCAAAATCGTAACAATGGAAGCCGGTACAGCAATCCAGACATTGACGCTGAATTTGTCACGTAACTGCACTTTCTGGCTGCTGGTTGCAGCAATGGTAGTATCCGAAATCATGGACAGGTTATCACCGAACATTGCCCCACCGACCACGGCGCCGATCGCATAAACCACCGGAATCTCGGTCACTTGTGCAAAGCCAAAGGCAATGGGTGCACAGGCGGCAATGGTTCCCATAGAGGTACCCATCGCCGTCGCAATAAATGCCGAAATCACAAACAGCATCGGTAAGACAAAACTCGGAGGAATAACGGACAGGCCCATTTGTACAGTAGCATCAACACTGCCAATCGCACTGCTAACACTAGCAAAAGCACCGGCTAGCATAAACACCATGAACATCAGAATCAGGTTGGGATGGCTGGCACCTTTCAGAAATTCTTCAATACCCTGGTTGAGTTTGCCGCGATACACTAATGCAGCCAAGATAATCGCGGGCAGGGCGGCAACAGGTGCTTTAATCTGATAAAACGCAAATTCAGTTCCGATCAGAGAATGATAGATCCCGCTACCTAAAAAGATGGTTAAAAATACAATAAGCGGCAACAGTGCAATGGCGCGTGCCTGCACTGTACCTTCAGAGTCAGTCTGCATAGGAGATAAAAAAATAAGAGAATGGGGCTAGTATAAAACAGGTTTTGCAATTTCAGAAAACTTTAAATGAATGCGCTAACATCTGCATTTTTATTAATTTTTCCATGATAAAAATAAGTTTATCTAAATATTCAACATTTTAGGGAATGCCAAAATTAGGCATCTTTGATCATTGAGAAAAAAATCAAAATAATCGTAAATAGATCCCTTCGGGTTGTTCTGAAATCCTCGCACAGGAAATGAAATGCCAGAGGTCGATGTTGCACACTGTTCAATGTACAAAAAATAGCGTTACAATGCGATGTCTTGTATTTCTACATAGTCAATGTCTCAAGTTTGAAACACCTTAAGGAAAGCTCAGCCCTATGTCACGTTTAGCCACACGATTTGGACAACTTAAATCTCAACAGCGTAAAGCTTTAGTTTCTTATGTTATGGCTGGTGACCCGCATCCAGAGGTAACCGTACCTTTGCTGCACCAGATGGTGGACGCTGGCGTCGACGTGATTGAACTGGGTCTTCCTTTCTCAGATCCAATGGCAGATGGTCCGGTGATTGCTCTGGCCGCTGAACGCGCGCTGGCCGGTGGCACTAATACCTTGGATGCCCTGCACATGGTGAAAGAATTTCGCTTGAAAGACCGCGAAACACCAGTAGTGCTCATGGGTTATCTCAATCCGGTTGAAGTCATTGGCTATGAAAAGTTTGTGGCTTATGCCTATGAATGCGGTGTCGACGGCGTGCTTCTGGTCGATCTTCCTCCTGAAGAAGCTCAAGATTTGGGGCAGGTGCTGGAAAAATATGAAATGGATCAGATTTTCCTGTTGGCTCCGACCTCAACTGATGAGCGTATTCAGCATGTAGTGAAACAGGCCAGTGGCTTTATTTACTATGTGTCGTTGAAAGGTGTGACGGGTGCTGCAACATTAGATGTATCTGAAGCAGCTGCACGTATTCAGAAAATTAAGGCAGAGACAGATGTTCCTGTAGGCGTGGGTTTTGGTATCAGTGATGCTGCATCTGCGAAAGCGATGGGTGTTGCTGCCGATGCAGTTATTGTGGGAAGTGCGTTTGTAAAACAGTTTGCAACCCTCGCGCCAGAACAAGCCGTTATTGCGACGGTGAATAAAGTCAAGGAGCTTCGAGCAGCGCTCGATGAGTTATAGTATGAGTCAACAAGTGAAATCAGGCAAAATTCTGAGCCCATCGACCCCATGGACGGAGCGTATTGTTCCGGGCATTCATGTACCTGATGAGCAAACTACCCTAAAAGCGACATTCACAGAGCCAACCATTGAGTGCCCTGAATGTCATGCTTTGGTGACACGTACTGCAATGTCATTTAATGCTTATGTTTGTCCACAATGCGATGAACATCTGAAAATGAAAGCACGTGACCGTCTGAACTGGTTCTTTGATCAGGTACAGACTGAAATGGGTCAGGAATTTACGGCCAAAGATCCACTGAAATTTGTCGACAGCAAAGCTTATCCTGAGCGTATGTCGGAAGCACAAAAGAAAACGGGTGAAACTGAAGCACTGATCGTAATGCAAGGTCTGCTGAAAGGCGTGCCAATGATTGCAACCGCATTTGAGTTTGACTTCATGGGCGGCTCTATGGGCACTGTAGTGGGTGACCGCTTTGTGCAGGCAGCCGAGCGTGCGATTGAAACACATCAACCTCTAATCTGTTTTGCAGCTTCTGGTGGCGCGCGTATGCAGGAAGGCATGCTGTCTTTGATGCAAATGGCACGTACTTCAGCAGCGATTCAGCGTTTGAAAGAAGCAGGTCTGCCTTATGTGGTGGTATTGACCCATCCGGTCTACGGCGGTGTAACTGCATCTTTAGCCATGCTGGGTGATGTACATCTGGCTGAACCGAAAGCCATGATCGGCTTTGCGGGTAAACGTGTGATCGAACAAACTGTACGTGAAAAACTGGACGAACCGTTCCAGCGCGCTGAATATTTGCTTGATCATGGTGTAATCGATCAGATTGTTCACCGTCATGCATTACGTGATACAGTTTATCGTATTATCACGAAATTGATGAACCTGCCTTGAACACAGCACCATTAGCAACTGATTCACTTGATACATGGCTCGATTATTGGAGCCATGTTCACGTTACGGGGATTGATTTAGGTCTAGAACGTGTTATTCCTGTGGCTGAAAAGCTGGGGGTGATCAATCCGGAGGCTAAAGTCCTGACGGTTGCCGGAACCAATGGTAAAGGTTCAACGACCACGACTCTGGCTGCCATTCTCAATGCTCAAGGTTTTAAGGTCGGACTGTATCAGTCTCCTCATGTATATCGTTTTAATGAACGGGTGAAATTACGTGGGGTTGAAGTCGAAGACCAGTTGCTGATTGATGCTTTTGTTGAAGTCGATCGGGCACGTCGCGAATGCGATTTAAGCCTGTCATTCTTTGAAGCAACCACACTTGCTGCATTTGTGATTTTTAAACATGAACTGTGTAATGTGTGGGTGCTGGAAGTCGGATTGGGCGGTCGTCTGGATGTCGTGAATGTGGTTAATCCGGATGTTGCAGTCATCACCAATATTGGGCTAGATCATACCGATTGGCTCGGTGACACCATTGAAAAAATTGCTTTTGAAAAAGCTGGCATTATCCGTCCGAATATTCCTGTGATATTTGGTGGTCAGCAAGATATTCCGCAAGCCATTCTGGATAAAGCTGCTGAATGCAATGCGCCGTTATATGCAGTTAACCGTGATTATTTCTATGAAGCCTTTGAAGATGGCAAAACCTGGGCCTTTGCATCGTCAGGTATGACTTTAAAATTGCCAACAGGTTCACTGGCGCTGGATAATATTTCGACAGCAGTTGCAGCGATCTTGCTAAGTGGTCTGGAAGTCAACCAGACAGCGATTGCGGAAGGAGTTCAGGCAGCTAAATTGCCGGGGCGTTTTGAAGTCCGAGAAATTCAGAATAAGACTGTAATTTTTGATGCCGGACATAACCCGCATGGGGTAGAGTTCCTGTTAAAACAATTACGCAATTATTTAAATTACAACAAGAAATATAAAGAAGTCATTTGTGTATTTTCCATGCTGGCAGATAAAGATATAAATTCTGTCGTCAAGTTGTTGAAAGACACTGTTCATTTGTGGAAAATTGCACCATTATCTGTGCCACGTGCGGTAGAGGTCACACTTTTGACTGATGCATTGCAAGGTGAATTGATAGAACAATTTGACAATGTAAAATTAGCTTTTAAATCAGCGCTGGATGAAACAGAGAATAATCAGCTGATTTTGGTATGTGGATCATTTCATACCTTAGAAGCGGTATGGGAGTATTTGGAAGAATGTCAATGAATAACAAACAACGCTGGATGGGTGGCGTTGTTTTACTAGGTGGTGGTGTTTTATTGGCAGCATTACTCCTGAAAGGCCAAAATGAAATTCATCAGGATCGTCAGCAAAACCCGGCACTGGCTGCAGAAGTAGAATCAAAAGATACAGTCAACAATTCATTAGGTTCTTTAACAGTCGATGTGGAAACAGAAAAACGTCTGCTGGAACAGCAGCGTCGTGACCGCGAAAAAGCAGTGGCTGAACAGGAAGCCCGTGCAGCTGAATTTTTAGCCATGCAACAGCAGGCTGAGGCAGATGCAGCACGTCGTGCGGCTGAAGAATATGCTGCTTTGAATGCCCATCGTATGGGACAGCAAAGTTCAGACAATATTCCACCTGAGCTGGCAGAAGATGAACAGACGAAGCAAAAACGTCTGGCTGAAGACAAGGCTGCTACACAAAAAAAGTTAGAACAGCAGAAACTTGAGCAGCAAAAAGCCCAAACTTCAGCTGATACTGCCAAGAAACAGGCAGAGCAGAAGGCTGCAGAAGAAAAACGTAAGCTAGAAGAGAAACGTAAAGCTGAAGAAGCGCATAAGGCAGCTGAAGCAAAACGTAAGGCCGAGGAAGAGCACAAAGCGGCTGAAAAGAAAAAAGAAGCTGAGCATAAAGCTGCTGAAGAAAAACGTAAGGCAGAAGAAAAACGTAAGGCAGAAGAAAAGCGCAAAGCTGAAGAGAAACATAAAGCAGAAGAGGCCAAGAAAAAGGCTGAAGCTGAAAAAGCCCGTAAACTTCTTGAAGGTGAAAGTGATAAACAGTGGATGGTGCAGGTGGCATTGGCTGCCAATGAAGCCAATGCTGATGCCATTGCGGCCAAACTGCGAGCCAAAGGCTACAAGGTCACCAAGAGTCAGACATCTAAAGGTGTGCGTATCATGGTCGGTCCATCTAAAGACCGTGAAACAGCAGATGCACTGCGTAAGAAAATCGCGTCTGATGCCAGCCTGAACATGAAATCAGCCTGGGTGAATGACTGGGTGCCGCTAGATAAGCGTTAATTCTCTTACTTAACCGAAGTTTCTGTAGATGGATTCGTGAGTTGCTCGCGAATCCATCTTACATTTTCAGGGATAAATAATTTTTCAATATTGCGCCAAATGGAATGAAAGCCATAACCGCCATGCTTCATTTCCCGTACTGCGTCTTCAATGCGCCAGTTCTGGAAAATAATCCGGTACATGGCCACACTGGCACCGGTACGGTCTGAACCATGATAACAGTGTAAAAGTATTTTTTCATTATTTTGCCGTGCCTGTTGAATCAACTGCATTACGTTCAGTAAATCCTCGCGATTCATAGCCCAGGTATGAATGGGAACATGTTTAAGCTTGAGGTCTTCATTTGACAAAATATCCGTATCTTTATCGCGTGAACGCAGGTTGATCACCACATTAATGGCATATCGTTTTAATAAGGGCGTCAGTTCATCGCTCGGCTGTTCACTCCGGTAAAGTTCATCGCTAATCTGATAAAAATTATGTTCTTCATGCACTCCCTGTCCCCAATGCATTGGGCGTTCCTGTTCAGGCAGCGCTGGAGTACAGCCAGATAAAACAAGCGTAGAAACCAGAAGAAGTACATAATTATTTTTCATTGCGCGTTAAACCCTCTTTTTAATCATTCTCTTCAACAGCATATCGGCTTTTGCAAAAAAAAGCCTGTCCGAAGACAGGCTTGATGGGAAAAGTTCGAAAACCCGGCTCGTCGGTGGGTATCAAACTAAGCATGAAAATGATGGTTGATGCATGACGATTTTCATTTTCATGGTGGAGAGTTGATTGGGGTTTTTTACTATTCAAAAAGGATAGAACAACCTTTAGCTTATCCTCTTGCACCCACAGCATAGCTGTGGGTCTTCTTGCGGAATATATTCCTCAGGGCGAAGCAGTACTTCGTTTTAACTTGAACTACGCGCTTCGCTTGTCTTGCCACAAATTAAGGCAGTGCTCAAATACTGCGCACTTCGTTTGCCTTGCGCAAAACTGAAAAGCAGTGCTTTCAGTTTTGTCACTCGAAGCATAGCTTCTCGTCTTGCGCAAGGGCAGTACAATGGAAACTGCGCGCTACGCTTGCCTTGCGCAAAATTAAAAAGGAGTCCTTTTAATTCCTTACCAGCCATAGCATAGCTATGGCTCTTGCGCTCGGGCGAAGCAGTGCTTCGCTTATCCTCGCTCAGGCTGTGGTGTCAGACGTAGGTATGGAGTTACTGCCTTATAACCTTTAGGGAAGCGTTGTTTAATTTCTTCCTCATCTTTCAGTGAAGGTACAATCACTACATCATCGCCATGTTGCCAGTTAGCCGGGGTTGCGACTTTATGGTTGTCGGTTAATTGCAGAGAGTCGACTACACGTAATACTTCATGGAAATTACGACCTGTTGATGCAGGGTAGGTAATAATCAGACGCACTTTCTTGTTTGGATCAATGATTACCAGAGAACGTACAGTTAGGGTTTCGCTGGCATTTGGGTGAATGAAACCATACAGCTCAGACACTTTTCGGTCCTGATCAGCAATGATCGGGAAGTTAACGGTGGTACCTTGAGTTTCATTGATATCTTTGATCCAGCCATGATGCGATTCAACATCATCAACAGAAAGCGCAATCGCTTTCACGCCACGTTTTGTAAACTCGTCTTTCAGTTTCGCGGTAAAGCCCAGTTCAGTGGTACATACAGGTGTGTAGTCTGCTGGATGTGAAAATAAAATGCCCCAACTATCGCCTAGAAAGTCATAAAAGTTAATTAAGCCTTCGCTAGATTGCTGTTCAAAATTCGGTGCGGTATCGCCTAAACGTAAACTCATTTTTCTTGCCTCAATTGATCTTGTAATGTGTCGATGAGAATAAATATGAACCAATTTTTTTATGATTAAAAATAGTGTTTTTAGAATTTCTTATGAATAAACCGAATAAAGAAGTAGGCTGTCGATTCAGAATCAGACAAATCAGTCGTCTAATTAACTATATTGCATGGGTAAAATTTGCTACATTACTTTGCCTTAGGTCTCAGGGCTAGGACGAAGGATGAGTTTTTTTCATTGGTTTTCTGGCAAAACCCTTGTAGTTCAAATTTCTAGCACCATAATAACGACTAAGAACATATTTATTTGACAAGCAAGATTTAGAGAGTCTATTCATGTTGGCAAGTCTGATCGGAGGAATCTTCGGTACCAAAAATGAGCGCGAACTCAAACGCATGCGTAAAATCGTAGACAAGATTAATGCGCTCGAGCCGACGATATCAGCCCTAAGCGATGCAGACTTATCTGCAAAAACTGAAGAATTCAAACAACGATATAATAAGGGTGAAAGCCTAGATAAGTTACTTCCTGAAGCATTCGCAGTCTGTCGTGAAGCTGCAAAACGTGTTATGGGAATGCGTCACTACGACGTACAGTTGATTGGTGGTATTACCCTGCATGAAGGCAAGATTGCCGAGATGCGTACCGGTGAAGGTAAAACCCTGATGGGGACGCTGGCCTGTTATCTTAATGCATTGAGTGGGCAGGGTGTCCATGTCATCACGGTGAACGACTATCTGGCACAACGTGATGCCGAGTTAAACCGTCCATTGTTCGAATTCTTGGGTTTAAGCATCGGGATTATCTATTCCATGCAGAATCCGATAGAAAAATCTGAAGCCTATAAAGCAGACATCACTTACGGTACCAATAACGAATTCGGTTTCGACTATCTTCGTGACAACATGGTGTTCTCGCTGGCTGAGAAAAAACAGCGTGGTCTGACCTATGCCATTATCGATGAGGTCGATTCGATCCTGATCGATGAAGCACGTACACCACTGATTATCTCTGGTCAAAGTGAAGATTCTTCCCAGCTTTATGCAGCAATCAATAACATTCCGCCGAAATTAAAAGCACAGAAAGAAGAAAAAGTACCGGATGGCGGTCATTTCTGGATTGATGAAAAACAGCGTTCAGTAGAAATTACAGAAACCGGTTTTGAAACCATTGAAAGTGAATTGATTGCAATGGGCTTGCTGGCTGAAGGTGAAAGCCTGTATTCAGCTTCTAATCTGAATTTGCTGCATCATGTGACTGCTGCGATTCGTGCGCACTATTTATATCAACGTAACGTGCATTACATCATCCATGAAGGTGAAGTGATCATTGTTGATGAAAATACCGGTCGTACCATGCCAGGTCGTCGCTGGTCTGAAGGTTTGCACCAGGCAGTTGAAGCAAAAGAAGGTCTGGAAATTCAGCCGGAAAACCAAACTCTTGCAACCACAACATTCCAGAACTATTTCCGTCTGTATAAAAAATTATCCGGTATGACCGGTACTGCAGATACTGAAGCTGCGGAAATGAAAGAAATTTACGGTCTGGATGTGGTAATCATTCCAACCCACCGTCCAATGATCCGCAATGACCAGAACGATTTGATTTACCTGAATCGTGAAGGCAAATACAACGCGATTATTCAGGAAATCCAGCGTGTTCATGAAGCTGGTGTTGCGCCAATCCTAATTGGTACGGCCACTATTGAAGCGTCGGAAATTCTTTCTGACAAGCTTAAAGAAGCTGGTATTGAACATGAAGTCCTGAATGCCAAACAGCATGAGCGTGAAGCAGATATTATTGCCCAAGCGGGTGCACCGCGTGCTGTAACGATTGCAACTAACATGGCCGGTCGTGGTACCGATATTTTGCTGGGTGGTAACTGGAAAGCGCTACTGGCCAAAATTGAAAACCCAACCCCTGAAGATGAAGCACGCCTGAAAGCAGAATGGGAAGCAAATCATGAAGCAGTTCTTGCTTCTGGTGGTTTGCATATTATCGGTTCTGAGCGTCATGAATCTCGCCGTATCGATAACCAGTTGCGTGGTCGTGCGGGCCGTCAGGGTGACCCGGGTGTATCGCGTTTCTACCTGTCTCTTGAAGATGACTTGATGCGTATCTTTGCGGGTGACCGTGTGGTTGCCATGATGCGTGCAATGGGCTTAAAAGAAGATGAAGCGATTGAACACAAAATGGTGTCACGCTCAATCGAAAATGCACAGCGTAAAGTAGAAGCACGTAACTTCGACATTCGTAAGAACCTGTTGAAATACGATGACGTGAATAATGAACAGCGTAAAATCATCTATAGTCAGCGTGATGAGATTCTGGCTGAAAGCTCATTGCAGGATTATATCGAAGAGATGATCCGTGAAGTGATGCAGGGCATGATCGCCAACTATATTCCGCCTGAATCAATTCATGATCAGTGGGATATTGAAGGTCTGGAACTTGCACTACGTGAAGACTTATCGATTGATCTGCCAGTTGCACAATGGTTAGAGCAGGATCGTCGTTTAGATGAAGAAGCACTGGTTGAGCGAATTACTGAAGAAGTGGTAAATCGTTACCGTTCACGTCGTGAACAAATGGGTGCTGAATCTGCAGCATCACTTGAACGTCATTTCATGCTGAACTCTCTGGACCGTCACTGGAAAGAGCATCTGGCTGCGATGGATTACCTGCGTCAAGGGATTCATTTACGCGGTTATGCACAGAAAAACCCAGAGCAGGAATACAAAAAAGAAGCCTATAACCTGTTTGTAAACATGCTGGGCGTGATTAAATCTGACGTCATTACTGATCTGTCACGTATCCATGTGCCAACACCTGAAGAGCTGGCTGAAATGGAAGCACAGCAGCAGGCACAGGCTGAAGCGATGCGTTTACAGTTATCTCATCAGGAATTTGATGGATTACTGGATGAAGAAGATGAAATCACCACTGAACAAAATGCGCAGGCTAATCCTGTTGCACCAGTCTTTGAAGCACCGGCAAGCCGTAATGCACCTTGTCCATGTGGTTCAGGTCTGAAATACAAACAGTGTCATGGCAAGATCTAATTTCTGCTAAGTTTCTAAACTATAAAAAGATCAGGACCAAATGGTCCTGATCTTTTTATGTATATGGACTTTTCAGCTGATGAATACTGTTTGCACTGTACCGGATTAAATGGTATTTAATGGCAGATTGAACACCGCAAAGTGGAAGAAACAATGACAAAAGTATTAAAAACGATGATGGTTGCTGCTTTGGTAATCCCGACTTTAAGTTTTGCTGAAACAGCAACAACGACACCTGCTAAAGTTCAGCAGGCCATTGGTCCAACTACGGCTCAGGTTCAGACGGGTACAGATGGTCAGGTGACCATTGCAAGTCCGCGTACCGGCATTCGCTATACCTTTAATAATTCAAACCGTCCAATCGTTTTGCAGACTGCAGCGATTGCAGCAGCTAATGCAGCCAATGCAGACCGTATTGTTGCTTCTAACCCTGCGCTTTCTGCGGCAAGTCAGCAACAGGCGAAACAGGCTTTATTGAGTGAATCAACCCAGCTGGCTAAAAACTAAGTTTGATCCAGTTTAATAAAACCAGTCACTATGACTGGTTTTTTATTGTGAAAAACCATAAGAAAAGTGAGTGTTCATCTGGCTTTGGCTCGATTTTTTAATGAAGATCAACTAAGCTGTATTTTTCTGAAACTTCAATATTGGACATTTAAAAATGGCAGTTGGTGACGTATCTATGCCACAGATGCATGTGGTAAAAGGGGTGAGAATTGGTTCGGCAGAAGCATATGTACGCTATCAGAACCGACGTGACCTGGTGATATTTGAACTGGCTGAAGGCTCCAATGTTGCAGGTGTATTTACCCAGAATGCTTTTTGTGCTGCCCCTGTGCATGTTTCTAAAGCACATCTGGCGGTAGGTAATCCACGTTATTTAGTGATTAATACCGGAAATGCTAATGCAGGTACCGGTTCTACAGGTATGGCAAATGCTGAAGCCACTTGTGCTAAACTGGCTGAACTTGCAGGCGTGAAAGCTGAAGAAGTATTGCCATTTTCAACAGGGGTGATTGGCGAACAATTACCAATGGAGCGTCTGCTCAGTGGTTTACAGCCTGCATTAGAGTCATTGCGTGATGATGCCTGGATCGATGCTGCAACCGGCATCATGACTACAGACACTACACCGAAAGGTGCGTCTGAACAGCTCGAGCTGGATGGTGTCACCTATACCATGACCGGGATTTCCAAAGGCGCCGGCATGATTCGCCCAAATATGGCCACTATGCTGGGCTATGTGGCGACTGATGTACCAATCAGCCGTGAACTGGTTCAACAGCTTTTATCTGAAACAGTGAATCAGTCATTCAACCGCATTACCATTGATGGGGATACCTCTACCAATGACTCTTGTATTTTCATTGCTACAGGTCAGGCCGGTGGAACAGAAATTTCATCAGTTGAAGATCCGCGTTATGCAGCTGTGCTTGAGGTATTAATGCGTACCATGAAACGTCTTGCGCAACTGATTGTGCGTGATGGTGAAGGTGCGACTAAGTTCATCACAGTTGCAGTAGAAGGTGGCGCCAATACTCAGGAATGCTGTGACGTGGCCTATAGTATCGCGCATTCTCCATTGGTGAAAACTGCGATCTTTGCTTCTGATCCAAACTGGGGGCGTATTCTGGCTGCAATCGGTTATGCAGGTGTGGCGAATTTAGACGTTGCAAAAATTCAGGTTTGGTTAGATGATGTACAAATCTGCAAGGATGGTGGTGCAGCAGCAGACTATACCGAAGAGGCAGGTGCACGTGTGATGGCACAAGCTGAAATGACGATTCGTGTTGATCTTGGACGTGGTGAAGCAAAAGATACAGTCTATACCTGTGACCTGTCCTATGATTATGTGAAGATCAATGCTGATTATCGTTCATAATTCAGATTGTTTCTAAAGCCTCCGTTGTGGGGCTTTTTTTATATCTTATGATTTTTAATGACTGGTCAAAAAAGTATTTTGCTAGAGATGACCGGGATGTAGGGTGAAAGGTTCGTTGAATAATGAACCATGAGGGTAGAGTAAGAGTTGTTATGAATGATGCGACCAAATTAATAGCCAATGAAGCCAAATCGATTGTGCAGGCGCATTTAGATCGTTTAGGAGAACCCAAAGAGCATCAGATCAGTGCACAGGCCAAACAGGAAAAATTTGCACAGATTCAAGCCGAATTGGAAAAGCAGAATGCAGTACTAGTTGCACATTATTATTGTGATCCTGAAATACAGGAACTGGCAGAACTGACTGGTGGCTGTGTGTCCGATTCATTGGAAATGGCGCGTTTTGGACGTGACCATCCCGCATCGACCTTGGTGGTAGCTGGGGTTAAGTTCATGGGTGAAACTTCAAAAATACTTTCACCAGAAAAAACCGTCCTGATGCCAACTCTTGAAGCGACCTGTTCACTGGATTTGGGTTGTCCGGTAGAAGAATTTACCAAATTCTGTGATGCGCATCCTGATCATACTGTAGTGGTGTATGCTAATACTTCGGCTGCGGTTAAAGCCCGCGCTGACTGGGTCGTGACTTCAAGTTGTGCAGTTGAGATTATTGAACACCTCGATAGTTTAGGTGGAAAAATTATCTGGGCACCGGATCAGCATCTAGGGCGTTATATCCAGAATAAAACCGGTGCTGACATGCTGCTTTGGGATGGCGCGTGTATCGTCCACGAAGAATTTCGTTCGCGCGGAATTGCTAATATGAAAGCCTTATATCCAGATGCGGCAGTGCTGGTCCATCCAGAATCACCGATGTCTGTGGTAGAAATTGCTGATGCAGTCGGAAGTACTTCTCAGTTAATCAAGGCAGCTCAAACCTTGCCACATCAGCGTTTGATCGTGGCAACAGATCGCGGTATTTTCTATAAAATGCAGCAGGCTGTGCCAGATAAGATTTTGATTGAAGCTCCAACCGCTGGAGAAGGAGCAACCTGTCGTTCATGTGCACACTGTCCTTGGATGGCCATGAACGAGCTAGATGGAATCTTGCATGTTCTACAACATCGTGATCAGGAGATTCATGTTGACCCCGCATTAGCTCAACGAGCCAAACTGCCTTTAGATCGTATGCTGGATTTTAGTGCCAGCTTGAAACGCTAAGATTTTGTATAAAAAATGTCTGAAATGCTTGATAAATAAACGCTTGAAGTGTTTTTTTGATTTTTTTTAAATATAGGTGTTGACGTCTTATGGCGTCACGCCTAGAATGCACACCGTACCAAGCGATAAGCTTGATACGAAAGCTGAGATGAATCGGAGCATAGCACAGCCTGGTAGTGCACCTGGTTTGGGACCAGGGGGTCGTAGGTTCGAATCCTACTGCTCCGACCAATTCTTCAAGGCGGATGGTGAAAATCATCAGTAAAGCGCTTGTAGCTCAGTTGGATAGAGCATCCGCCTTCTAAGCGGATGGTCACAGGTTCGAATCCTGTCAGGCGCGCCATTTTTGGTGGCTTGATATTTAAGAACCAAGGCAATGGTGGATGTAGCTCAGTTGGTAGAGCCCCGGATTGTGATTCCGGTTGTCGTGGGTTCGAATCCCATCATTCACCCCAACTCTTTGAGTTGAACATCGGAGCATAGCACAGCCTGGTAGTGCACCTGGTTTGGGACCAGGGGGTCGTAGGTTCGAATCCTACTGCTCCGACCATCTTCTTCATGGTGGTTAAGATAAATGATACCGCGTCAAGCGGTTTTTTTATGTCTAAATAATGAAGACACCGTAATGGTGGATGTAGCTCAGTTGGTAGAGCCCCGGATTGTGATTCCGGTTGTCGTGGGTTCGAATCCCATCATTCACCCCAACTCTTTGAGTTGAACATCGGAGCATAGCACAGCCTGGTAGTGCACCTGGTTTGGGACCAGGGGGTCGTAGGTTCGAATCCTACTGCTCCGACCATCGATAAAAATGATTAATTATATAGATACCGCATCAGGTGGTTTTTTTATGTCTGAAATTTAACTACGAATTAAATTTAGCAATCAAAATAAAAATAGATTAAAAACTGGTTATTTATTAAGTTCATTC